>NZ_JACVYG010000062.1:0-58337 GCF_014712245.1 Streptomyces sp. 5-10 | reverse complement strand
CCCCACCCACTGCGACCCCTGACCCGGAAAAACAAAAACCACATCCGAATCAGAAACAACCGACCCCGTGACGACGGTTCCGCCGCTTTCCCCTTCGGCCATTCGCGCGAGTCCCGACAGCAGTTCCTCGCGGCCCGTGCCGACGACCACGCCGCGGTGCTTGAGAGCGGCGCGGGTCGTCGCCAGCGCGGCCGCGATGTCGGCGTGGTCCAGCTCCGGGCGGGCGGCGGCGAAGGCGCGCAGCCGCTCGGCCTGGCCGCGCAGCGCCGCCGGCGAGGCCGCCGACAGGATCCCCGGCACGACCCCGGCGGGCCCCGCGACGGGCTCAGCGGGCTCGACGGGCTTGGCGGGGTCGGCGGGGTCGGCAAGCTTGGCGGGGTCGGCGGGTGGCGCCTCCTCGATGATCACGTGGGCGTTGGTGCCCGACGCGCCGAACGAGGACACTCCCGCGCGGCGCGGGCGGCCGTGGTCGGGCCAGTCGAGCGACTCGGTCAGCAGCCGGACGTTCCCGGCGGACCAGTCGACGTTCGGGCTCGGCTCGTCCACGTGGAGGGTCCGGGGCAGCACACGGTTGCGGATGGCTTGGACGGCCTTGATGATGCCGCCGACACCGGCGGCGGCCTGGGTGTGCGCGATGTTGGACTTCAGCGACCCCAGCCACAGCGGGCGGTCCTCCGGCCGGNAGCGACCCCAGCCACAGCGGGCGGTCCTCCGGCCGGTCCCGCCCATAGGTCGCCAAAAGCGCCTGCGCCTCGATCGGATCGCCCAGCGTCGTCCCCGTCCCGTGCGCCTCGACCATGTCGATGTCGCCGGGCCCCAGGCGCGCCGCCGCCAGCGCCTGCCGGATCACCCGCTGCTGCGACGGCCCGTTCGGCGCGGTCAGGCCGCTGGACGCGCCGTCCTGATTGGTGGCGATCCCCCGCACGACGGCGAGCACGTCATGCCCGTTGCGCCGGGCGTCCGCGAGCCGCTCGACCAGGAGCATGCCGACGCCCTCCGACCAGCCGACCCCGTCGGCGGACGCGGTGAACGACCGGCACCGCCCGTCCGGGGACAGTCCCCGCTGGGCGCTGAACTCCACGAACATGTCCATCGTCGCCATCACGGCGACGCCGCCCGCCATCGCCAGCGAGCACTCGCCGGAGCGCAGCGCCTGGACTGCGAGGTGCAGCGCGACCAGCGACGACGAGCACGCCGTGTCGAGGGTGATGGCAGGGCCCTCCAGCCCGAACGTGTAGGCGACCCGGCCGGAGGCCAGCGAACCCATGCTGTGGTTGCCGGCGTAGTCGTGGTACATCTGCCCGACGAACACCCCGGTGGCGGTGCCCTTCAGGGTGCCGGGGTCGATGCCGGCGCGTTCCAGGACCTCCCATGCGGTCTCCAGGACCAGCCGCTGCTGCGGGTCCATGCCGGCGGCCTCACGCGGGGATATCCCGAAGAAACCGGCGTCGAACGCGGAGGCGTCCCTCAGGAACCCCCCGCGGCGGACGTAGCTGCGGCCCGCCCGTCCCGGCTCGGGATCGTAGACGGCATCGACGTTCCAGCCGCGGTCGGCGGGGAAGTCCGAGGTCGCGTCGGTCCCGTCCATCACCAGCCGCCACAGGTCCTCGGGTGAGCCCACGTCGGGCGCCCCGGGCCCGGCCGGGTAGCGGCACGCCATCCCGACGATGGCGATCGGCTCGTCGTCGCGGCCCGCCGCTTCGTCCAGCGCTGCGATGCGGGCACGCGCCTCGCGCAGGTCCGCGGTCGCCCGTCGCAGATAGCTGAGAAGTCGTTCATCGTCGGCCATGCGACGACCCACCCCCATCGGTGCCGGTGACAGCGCCAGGAACGCTAATCCACGGTCCTGCGGCCCCCAACCCCTGTGATCGGGGCCCCCAACCCCTAGCCGCCCGCGCGGGCGGACAACGGGGACACGCATCGGGCGATTAGGGGAGCCGGCGCGCATTTAGGGGCCCGGACCAGCCCACACCGGTCTCCGCAGCCGTTCTCATAGGAGGCGGAGGCATCAGCGATGACGACAATGAATCCGCCGCCAGGGACGACCGCGCCCCGCCCGGACGGGCGCCGGCGGCCGACAGGGCGTTCCGGCGTCGGCGAGAGCGGACGAAGGCGCGCGGCTGGAAGCGACGCCGCGCCGCGCGGCCGAGGGATCGTACGGGGTCCTGAGCGTGTCGCACGCCCCCGAGGGCTTGCGGGCCAGTAACGCGGCGACGGCGTCCGGATCGCCGGGAACGGCAGCACCACGTCGTTGGCCGACGGACCCTGCCCTTGAGCCCCAGTGCCCTTCGAGCAGCCCCTTCAGTGGTGGAGCCGAGTACACCCCCGATCGGCAAGGGCGCGCCAGAGCGTCTGAGGCGTCCACGGTCCACCGGGGTGTCAGGGGGGCGCATGCGGCTGCGGCCTGCGGCTGTTGTGCGCTGTGGCCCGCGGGATGCGAGGGGAGCGCGCGATGTGAGCACAACTGGGTGAAGGGTGGGGGCGAAATAGTGTGTTTCCGCAGCGCACATCCCAGGGCACGATCGCACTTCGTATGTCCGGCATACCTCCAGATCGAGGTACGCGCGCCGTTGCGGGAGGCGCGGTATCGGGTCAACATAACTGGTCAGGGAGCCTCCTGCCCCGCCCTGGCTGCATCGAGGCGCAAGTGGAGCGAAGTGATGTGTGAGTGAACCACCACCGTGTGCGGCACGGTCTTGCCCACCCCGAAGTCCACGGTCGGTTCCGTCTCGTCGTTGCCTTTCGTGAGCAAGGGAGTGTGCCATGGCTGTGCTGTGCCGCCCGGCGGTGTGGGTACCGGAGAACACCATCTCGATGGAGGAGACGCTGGCCCTGGCGCGCCGGCTGCACGCCGGACACCAGAAGCTTCCGCTGGTTCTGCGGATGATCAAGAACACCGGGGTGGCGAAGCGGCATCTGGTCCAGCCGCTGGCCGTCACCCTGACGCATCCGGGGTTCGAGGCCCGTAACCGCTTCTATGTGCGCGAGGCCCGTGCCCGTGTCCCGGACGTGGTCAAGGAGGCGCTGTCCTCGGCGGAGGTGACGGCGCGGGACATCGACACGATCGTGTTCGTCTCGTGCACCGGTTTCACGATGCCGCCCCTGACCTCCTGGATGATCAACGAACTGGGTTTCCGCTCCAACACCCGGCAGATCCCCATCGCGCAGCTGGGCTGTGCGGCCGGCGGGGCGGCCGTCAACCGTGCGCATGACTTCTGCCGCGCGTACCCGGGATCCAACGTACTGATCGTGGCGTGCGAGTTCTGCTCGCTGTGCTACCAGCCGGACGACCTCGACGTCGGCTCGCTGCTTTCCGACGGGCTGTTCGGGGACGCGATCGCCGCCGCGGTCATGCGCGGCAGCGGCGGGGAGGGGATGGAGCTGGTGGGCAACGCCTCGCATCTGGTGCCGGGCACCGAGGACTGGATCGCGTACGAGGTGAAGGCCACCGGATTCCACTTCCGGCTGGACAAGCGGGTCCCGGGCACCATGAACGTGATCGCGCCCGCACTGGACACGCTCGCCGAAGCACATGGCTGGGACGCCACGGACCTGGACTTCTACATCATCCACGCCGGCGGCCCGCGCATCCTGGACGATCTGTGCGGCTATCTGAAGGTGCCGCCGAAGGCCTTCAGGCACAGCCGCGCCACGCTCACCGAGTACGGCAACATCGCCTCGGCCGTCGTCTTCGAGGCACTGCGCCGCCAGTTCGCCGAGGGGCTGCCTCCGGGGGCCCGCGGGCTGCTCGCCGGGTTCGGGCCCGGGATCACCGCCGAATCCTCCCTCGGCACCTGGGTGCACTCCGACCGGGTACGGTCCGGCCGCCGAACGGGCAACGTCGACGCCTTGCCGGTGAAGCTTCCCGTCCCTCCCGAGCCCGACCGGCACAGTGAAACCCCATCTCCGCACAAGCCCAAGAATCGAGGATCCGCGTGACCGCGTCCGTTCCGCATGCGCCCAGGACCGGGGCCACCCTGTCCCTGGGCGGTGACCTGACGGTCAACCGGCTCGGCTACGGTGCCATGCACCTGACCGGGCCCGGCGTCTGGGGCCCGCCCGAAGACCCGGACCAGGCCGTACGCCTGCTGCGCCGCGCCGTGGACGACCTCGGAGTCGACTTCATCGACACCGCCGACTCCTACGGTCCCGGCTACAACGAGGAGCTCATCCGGAAGGCCTTGCACCCATACCCGGACCATCTGGTGATCGCCACCAAGGGCGGCATGCTGCGCACCGGCCCCGACGACTGGGTGCGGGCCGAGGGCCGCAACCCCTACATCGTCGCCCTGGGCAGACCCGAGTATCTGCGCCAGCAGGTCGAGGTCAGCCTGCACCGCCTCGGACTGGAGCGCATCGACCTCTACCAGCTGCACCGCATCGACCCCCTGGTACCGCTGGAGGACCAGCTCGGCGTGCTCGCCGAGCTGCGCGAGCAGGGCAAGATCCGCCATATCGGCCTGTCCGGCCAGCCCGAGGTCACCGTCGACCAGCTCGAACAGGCCGCCCAGATCGTGGACATCGTGGCGGTGGAGAACCTCTACAACATCGCCGACCGGTCCGGCGAGCCGATCCTCCGATACGCCGAAGAGCGCGGCATGGTCTTCATCCCGTGGTTCCCGCTCGGCCACGGCGACCTGGTCGGCCCCGGGGGCGTCCTCACCAAGGCCGCCCAACGGTACGGGGTCACCGGAGCCCAGCTGGGGCTGGCCTGGCTGCTGCGCCACGCGTCCAACACCCTCCTCATCCCCGGCACCACATCGGTGACCCACCTGGAGGAGAACCTCCGGGCCCACGAGGTCCGGCTCACCGACAGCCAGTGGGAGGAGATCGAAGCACTCTGCGCCACGGTCACCCCGTGGCGGCCCAAGCCGGTGCGGAAGCACCGGGGAGGGGCGCGATGACCCGCGCCCCCATGCGGGCCGAGCATCCGCACACCGAGATCCTGCGCACCATCTACCGGGATCTGACCAGAATCGCCGACTTCGCCGCGGACGACATCGTGCTGCACCGTGCGGACCGGACCGCTGAAGACCCCCGGGTACGCCGTGGCATCAGGGCCGTACGCGCCCATGAGCAGGCGCTCCTCCGCATGACCGAATACACCCTGGTCATGGACGTGGAGCAGATCACGGCCAACGACCACTTCGGCACCGTTCTCGGGGTGCTGCGGGCCGAGCGCCCCCGCGAGATCTCCGTGCCGTTCTGTGGTCTGTGGCGGTTCGTCGACGGCCGGATCGCCGAGCACTGGGAGAACGCCTCCTGCGGGCCGGCCGAACTGCGGCGCCTGTTCACCCCACCCCCTTCGTTCTGGCCTCTGGCCGACGCCGGCTGACCCGGACGATTCGGCTCAATGGGGGCCCAGACCAACGGAGCCCTCATGCACACCTCCGACCGCGCCACCACACCCACGCGGGAAGCCCGGGTCATGGCCTTCCTCGGCGGCCATGACCTGGTCGGCATACCGGCCGGCGAACCGAACCTGACGGTACGGGAACTGCTCATCGCGGTGCACCGGGTCAGCGTCGCGCACCCTGCCTTGCCGTGCGCGCCGCCACCGGAGCGGGTGGTCCCGCGGTGCGGTCCCGGACCGGGGGATCCATCGTGGAGGGACCGGTCCGCCGTGCCGCCCGTCCCGGCCGCGTACGACCGGTACGGGCGTGGCGTGCCCCGCGCACGCTCCCGGCCACGCCCTCCAGGTACACGGAGTCCAGCATGAGGTCGAGCGGTTCCGCCTTGCCCGGGACGTAGGTGCAGACGGCTGCGGGCCGCCCGCAACGTCGGCGGCGAAGCGGGCCTGGTTCCGCTCGGCCGGTCGTCGCAGGACCGTGGGCGGTATCACGCCTCGGGTGCCGTGGCGCTTCGGGGGTTGACCTGAATCGTGTCCGGCAGCCGGTCGGCATTGAGGATGCGACAGGTGGGCGGCGTGGTCACGCGGCGCAGCTGAGGGTGTGCGGCCAGGGGAGCCACGTCGAACTCGTCGGTGTCGTACACGGCGAATGCAGGCAGTTCACACAGCAGAACGTCAGAACAGGGTGCGTTCGGTGAAGTTCTCGCTGCCCAGCCATTCCGCCCGTATGGCGGACGGGCGCGACGTGACCAGCCACAGGTTGTCCGGAAAGGCGACCAGGAGGTCGGACAGCCACCGCCGGTCGCCGTCGAGCCATGGGCCTCAGCCGCGGCAGGCCGAGCGGATCTCGTAGAAGGTGCTCAGGTACTGCGCGTGGTACGACGCGCTGGTGATCCGTACGAACGCCTCATCTGCCGACCTCAGCGACGAGCCGGTCAGGTTGGCGCTGCCCGTGTAGACCCGGGGCGTGATGTCGCCGTTGTAGTCGCCGTCGATCAGTATCTGCTTGTTGTGCGGCCGCACGTCGATGCCCGGACCGTTCGGGATACGGCACCTGAGGTGCTGTATGCCCGCCGCGTCCAGCTTGCCGGTGACCTCCGCATCGCTCTCGGCGTAGATCACGTCGATCCAGCAACCCTGAGCACGCAGGGAGGCCAGCTTGTCGGCGACCTGGACGCGTGAGCCGTAGAAGTAGAGCATCACGATCCGGATGTCCGTCTGGTGGCGCCGGCCGTCGGTGCCGGTGTAGGAGCAACTGATCTCGTCGAGGGCGTTGACGACGGTGTCGGTGGCGGGGTTGCCGTACGAGTCGTCGCCGCGTGGGAAGAAGAACCCGCGGTAGGTCGAGCCCGTCGGCGTCGAGAAGTACACGTTGTTGTCGCCGCCCGCGAGGGTGCGGCCGTGGCGCAGCTTCTCGTGGTACGAGGCGTACCCGTCGTACACGGTGGCATCGGCGAAGGTCACGGCGTCGTTGAAGGACTCGACCTGGTACCAGTCGGAGAGGTTCGAGGAGCTCTGGAAGACGACCTTCGAGTAGCTGGTGCCGTCGTCGAACGGCCCGATCCTCGAGAAGAGGAAGAACTTGTTGTGGTTGTAAGCCGGACCGGGCGGCGCGACGCCCAGACAACCGCGTTTGACATCGTCCACGCCGTCGGCGTCCTCGAACCGGTCGTCGCAGACGACGATCCAGGAACGCGCCGCGTCGTCATTACCCAGCCCGGTCCTGAGCGATTGGTAGGCAGGGTTGGCGACCTCGGCTCCGTCACCGTTCACATACGTCGAGTCGTCAACGATCAGTTTGACGTCCACGCCGCGCCGATGGGCAGCCAGCAAGGCGTTCGCGACCTCCTCGTCCTTGAACTCGAACATCGAGCCGCGTATCTGGGCGCCCGCGGGTGTGGCGTCTATGAGCTGGACGAGCTGCGTGAAGATGGCTCGCTGTGCCGTCTCGCTGCCCAACGGGTCGTTGAAGACGGGCCCGTTGATGACCGGCTTGGCCAGTGCGACGGCAGGTGACGCGGCGCCGAGCAGCCACGCGGCCACGAACGACAGGACGGCGGTGACCGCGGTGACGGCGGGCAGCACCTTGCGCGGGTGCCGGGGCAGGTGTGAACGGCTGTGTGGAGGAGTCATGCTGGGACACTCTCCCGGAATGGGTGGACGGGGCGTCGGTGCGGTGGAAAAGGCGCACATCGGGCCTGGTGGTGGTGGACTCCTGTGATCGCGGATGAACCGCGCCGGGCCCGGATCAGTCGACGAGCAAGGCGTCCATCTGGCCGACCGCCTGCCGCAGACCCTCAACCGTGCCCATGTTCACCATCTGCTCCATCTGCTCCCGGGAGTCGTATACCGATCGCATCTCCATCCGAGTGCCGCCGTCGTGCTCGGAGAGCCGCACCCGCACCGTGGTGGTCGGCATGCTGTCGATCGGCTTCCCGTGCTGATCGGCGAAGCCGTCGGTGAATTCCAAAGACGTCGGCGGGTCGACCGAGAGGATCCGCCACCAGCCGCGGTACTGCTCACCTTCCGGGCCGGTCATGAAGTAGGTGACATCGCCGCCCGGGGTCAGGTCGTACTCCTCCACAGTCGCCGGGTAGTCCGGCGGCCCCCACCAACGCTCCAGCTGCCGGGGGTCGGCCCACAGCCGCCACGCCCGCTCCACCGGAGCGTGGAAGTCGGCGATCAGCGTGAGAGTGAGGCGATCCACGTCCTTCTCCACACTGGTGACGCTCATTCGTCTCGTCCTTCCCTCGGATCGTTCCCTTCGGAGTCGAGGTCCTGCTCGAGCAAGCGGGCCATCCGGTCCACTCGCCCGCGCCAGGCCGTCTCGAGCTCATCGAGCGCCCGCCGCGCGCGGTCCACAGCCTCGGGAGCGGTACGCACGAGTTGCTCCCGCCCGCGGCGCTGCTTGGTGACCAGACCGGCCCTCTCCAACACGGCGACATGCTTCTGCACCGCGGCGAAGCTCATGGGGTAGCCCTCGGCCAACCGCGACACCGACACCTCATCCCGCACACATCGGCGGAGGATGCTACGGCGAGTGGTGTCGGCCAGCGCATGGAACAGGAGGTCCACAGCTTCGTCCGACCGTGCATCTACAACCATTTGGTTGTACGTTAGCGCGCAACCCACCCGCTGTGAAGCCGCTAGGCGAGATCACCAGCCGGTCACCGCACCCTCACGAGCCGATCCGGCCCGGCCCGGCCCGGCCCAGGAGAGACGACCACGGTCACCTCCACACCCTGTTCACCGCCGACGGAGTCTGGGAGTGGCCCCAAGGTGGCCGCCGGCGGACGCGGCGCACGCGCAACGTGCGAGGGCCGTGACGCCATGACGTGAGATGCGCACTTGGGAGGTCAGGTGGTGCGGGCCTTGAGATGGGCCCGCTCTCCCTGGCGTCCGAACAGCACGAGCAGTTCCACGGTCTGGTCGCCATCCGGGCCGAGCCAGTGCGGTACGTGGGTGTCGAACTCCGCGGCTTCCCCGGCTTTGAGGACCAGGCTCTGCTCGCCCAGGATCAGGCGCAGTCGGCCGGCCAGCACGTAGAGCCACTCGAAGCCCTCATGGGTACGCAGCTCCGGCTCGCGTCCCGGCCTCGGCGGAATCAGCAGCTTGTGCGCCTGGACGCCGCCGGGATGGCTCAGCGGCACGTACGTCATGCCGTCGCGGTGCACCGGACGCAGATGGATGCGCGGGTCGCCGGTGCGCGGTGCGCCGACGAGTTGGTCCAGCGGCACGTCGTACAGCTCGGCCAGTGGGAGCAGCAGTTCCAGGGTCGGCTTGCGGGCCCCGCTTTCCAGGCGCGAGAGCGTGCTCTCGTTGACACCGGTCAGTTCGGCCAGCTCGGCCAGAGTCAGGGATTTACGACGCCGCAGCTCCCGCAGGCGGGGTCCGACGGCTGCGAGGACGTCTCGCCGCTGCTGATCATCCATGACACCCAGGTTGCCAAAACGGCATCCAGCCTTGCAACCGCGGCATGTGGGCGTGCACCGTCGAGATCACCGGCCCGCTGCGCGAGCGGGCCGCACGCTCCCCTTCCTTTTCCTTCGCTCAGCACCTCGATTGGACAGTGATGACCGCATCCACCGACTCAGCGGGCCGGGACACCGCGCTCGACCCGCGGCGCCGGCCGACCCTGGCCGTGAGCCTACTGCTGCTGGGCGGGCGCGTCACCGACTTCGTGGGCCGCAAGTGATCACCCTGCTGATCAAGAAGCACACGCACACCGACGCCCTCGCCGAAACCCCGTTCACGTCGGCTGACCCCGAGCCGCCCACCGCTGAAAGAGAGCCCCGATGAGTACCGGCAGCGACTCCGCAGCCTTCTGGGAGAACCACTACTCCCGCCTGGACGAACAGTGGGGCACCAGGCCCAACGCCGTCCTCGAGGACCTCGTCACCACCCTCGCCCCCACGCCCGGTACCGCACTGGACCTGGGCTGCGGGCACGGCGGCGACGCCATCTGGCTCGCCACCCGAGGTTGGGACGTCACCGCCGTCGACGTCTCAGCCACCGCCCTGCGGCGCGTGGCCACCGGAGCCCGCACCAGCGGCGTGGCCGAACGCGTGCACCCCGCCCGCCACGACCTCGCCCACGACTTCCCCGAAGGCCGCTTCGACCTGGTCAACGCCAGCTACTTCCACACCCCCCTCGAGATCTCCCGCGAGAAGGTGCTGCGCCGCGCGGCGGCGGCCGTCGCCACCGGCGGACTGCTGATCATCGTGGAACACGCCTCGATCGCCCCCTGGTCCTGGCAGGCCGGCGAGGACGTGCGCTTCCCCCGCCCCGACGAGGTCCTGGCCTCGCTCGAACTGGACGACTCCTGGACGGCCGAGCGCTGCCACGCACCTCAGCGCACCGCCACCGGTCCCCAGGGGCAGACGGCCACCGTCACCGAAAACGTCCTGGCCCTGCGCCGCGCATCCTGACCAACGGTCCCCCGGGGGGTGCCGCTGAACCTCAGCGGCACCCCCCCGGGGGGGGGCGTGCTCGTCGACAACTCCGTGCGCTCGGCGGCCTGTCCGCAGCGCACACGCTCTCGGCCGTGCCCCGGTCCGGTGGCCCGGGCCGACTACCGCCTCGGTCCCGCGACGGCGTAGGCCGTGGTGCCCGCGATCGTGAGGACCAGGGCTGTCCAGGTGCCCGCCGCCGTACCGGGTGGCAGCAGCATCCAGGACGCCACCCGCGCCGGCACACTCGTCGGGGACGGGGCGACGAACGAGAACGAGAGCCAGGCGAACGGCAGCGTCCACGCGTACCGCCCCCCGCACACCGCCGCCCCCACGGCGGCGAGCCCCATCAGTCCCGCACTGTCCCGCACCACGAACCCGGCAGTGGCCAGGCCCTCCCCCGTCCCCCGCACCACCAGCAACACCACGGCAACCACCGCCCCGGCGAGCAGCACATGCACCGCCCTGCGGGGCGCCCAGCGGATCGCGGCCGTCCGGTCCAGCGCGAGATCCTGCCTGCTGAGCCCGGTCGAGAGCGCCATCGCTCCCGCGGCGAGGGCGAGCGCGGGCAGCCGCGGATCACCCGGCCCCCCGCTGCCGCCCCGGGCGAAGGCCCACGCCGTCACCGTACTGATCACCACCGCGGCCAGTGACGCGGGCACCTGACGCGAGCGCGCGTACAGCGTCAGCCATCTCACCGGTACCCACCGCCGCCGGTCAGCGCGCCGAGCGCGTCTCCCTTGCAGGACAGCGCGGCGGCGCGCATCGCGTTGATCCGCGAGAGCTGCTTCGCCCGTGGCAGCGCCGTGAGGTCCTTCCACACCGCGCGGGCCTGGGTGTCGATCTCGCGGCGCACGTTCGGTGACCCCTGGCCGGGCATCGACGTGAGGTCGCCGAGGACCCAGCCCACCGCGACGGTCCGCGCGATGTCCTCTCCCCCCGTACCGCTCCAGCCCACGGGGGAACACCCCGGCACCATGCCTTTGGCGATCAGGGCCCAGGTCAGCTCCTCGCCCTTCGCGGCGGCCACGATGTCGTCATCGAAGTCGATGAGCACGGTCTTGCGGGACCACCGCGGCGTGGAACCCTCCGGCAGTACGGCGGTGTTCTCCCGGACCGAGACCGGCGCCCGGCTCCCCAGGGCCCCGTGCAGCAGGCGCAGCGCCTTTTCGCCGTGACGCGCGAGGTCGGTGAGTCGTGCCTGCTGGGTCCTGGTCACGCATACCGGGCCCTCGCACACCAGCTCCGCGGCGGCCTTGTCGAGGACATACATCCGGCGCGGGTCGGAGGGGAGGACGAGCAGGGCGACGGCCGCGCCCGCCAGGACGGGCGTCAGGGCGAGCAGCCGGGTGCGCGGGGTCGCGGCGACCAGCAGCGCGAAGCCTGTCGCGGCCAGGCCGAGCAGCCAGATCGTCTGCCCGAGGTGCACGGAGGCGGAGAGCGTGACGAGCGCGTCGCGCACCTCTTCCACCGCCGGTGACAGCAGCGAGACCCGGTTCGGCTCCGTGCTCGGGACCCCTGTCGCCGTGTCCGTCTCCGTCCGGCCCAGCGACATGTGCATGAGGGCCGTGAACGCGAAGGCGCCCATGGTCAGCAGCGGCGGGGTGAGCGCGGACGGCAGGGCGCGCCCGGCCCCCATGCCCAGCACGGCTCCCGCGACGAGGGAGAGTGCCCCCACCAGCGAGATCGGCAGCCATCCGAGGTGGGTGTACTCGGTGTTGGCGAGCACCTGGACCGCGCCCACGAGGACGAGCAGCGCGAAGGCCGAGGCCAGGGTGATCGCCATCGCGCCCGCCAGCGTGGCGGCGCGGTGCCAGGCGGGACGCGAGGTGGTCGTCAGCAGTTCGGACATCTTCGAGCGGTGGTCACGCAGGCCCTGCAACGCGCCGAGCCCCACGGCCAGCGGCCACAGGTAGAACAGCAGAGTGCGGGTCCACAGGGCCAGGGACGTCCACTGGGCCGTCCACGCCGTGGTGCCCCTCCACCATTCGGCGTCCACCAGGTACAGGAACGCCAGCGCGCTCGTCAGGACCACGGCGCCGGCCCAGGGGGCGACGGAGCGCTTCAGCTCGGTTCGCATCACACGCGTCTTCACCAGGCGCCCCTTCCCCGGCCGGGGCTCAGCAGCAGTGCCGAGTAGCCGCGCTCCAGCGGGCTGTCGCCCACGTGCTCGGGGCCGCCCGCCGCGGCCAGGTCGTCCGGGGTGCCCTGGAAGACCAGTCGGCCCTCGGCGAAGAGCACCACGTCGGTGCAGGCGGCGGCCACGTCCTCCACGAGGTGGGTCGAGACGACCACGCAGGTGTCCTTGCCCAGTTCCTGCAGCAGTTCGCGAAAGCGCAGCCGTTGTGCCGGGTCCAGGCCGGCCGTGGGCTCGTCCAGCAGCAGGATCGTCGGGTGGTTGACGATGGCCTGGGCGATGCCCACCCGCCGCACCATCCCGCCGGACAGGGTCTTCATCCGCTTGTCGGCACGGTCGGCCAGGCCCACCCGCTCCACGGCATGCTGCACCGCCGCGGGGATGTCCGCCTTGGGCACCTCCTTCAGCCACGCCATGTACTCGACGAACTCGCGGACCGTGAAGCGCTTGTAGTAGCCGAACTCCTGCGGCAGGTAGCCGATCCGCCGGCGCAGCGCACGGTGCTCGCCCATGCCGCCCGCGGACTCGCCGAGCAGTTCCAGGGTGCCCTCGGCGGGGCGCAGTACGGTGGCCAGAGCCCGGATGAGGGTGCTCTTGCCCGCCCCGTTGGGGCCGAGGAGACCGTGTACGCCGGTGCCCAGCGACAGGTCGAGCCCGTCGACGGCCATGTGGTTCCTGCCGACCCTGACCTTCAGCCCGGTGGCCCGGATCTCCCAGGCGTAGGGCGTCGGTGCGACGTCGGCCGCGCTCGCCGCGGGCATCATGTGGTGTTCCTTTCCGATGGTCAACGATGGGCTCCCAGCACGGAGTACGCGCCCCTGCGGGCGATCACGACACCGATGCCGAGCGTGAGGACCAGCCCCCACACGGGCAGACCGTCCGTCCGCAGGGCGAAGGTCGTACGGCCGGCGGCCAGGGTCGGTGCCACGACCACGGCGGCCCACCCGGCCACCAGCCAGGCGGCGGCGCGGGTCACGCCGACGACACCGCCGAGCGCCAGGGTCGTCGAGGTGAAGGCCAGACAGGGCAGCAGCCATTGCGCGGCCGTCACCCCCGTCGCCCATCCGCCCAGCAGCAGCGCGGGGACGACCACCGCGAGCACGGACGCGGTACGCCGCAGCACCAGGTACAGTCCCGCCCTCGGCGCGGAGGCCGTCAGCTCGTACGCCGGGTCCAGACCGCGCGACCACGACGCCGCGACGCCGAGCACGGGCAGGACCGGGGAGAGCAGCAGCACCAGCGACACCTCGCCGAAGCCGGTGTCGGCCAGGTCGAGCAGCAACGCGAGCAGCGTCACCCCCACGACCATGGCCAGCCACGGCACCATCACGGGCGTCATCCACCTCGACAGCCGCGCCGACCAGCGCCGTCGACGCGGTACCGGGGCGGTGCCGGCGAGCTGGGGTTCGAGGTCGGACCACACCGTGCCGACCAGCGCCGCGACGGCGGGCGCCTGCGCCGTGACGGAGGCCGACAGCCGGTCACGGCACACCCGGCACGCCTCCAGATGGGCCTCCAGGGCCCACACCTCGTCGGCGGCGAGGTCCGTGTCGCCGCGCGCGTAACCGTCGATGATCCGAATCGACGCGTGTTCCACACTCATGCCAGTGCCTTCCGCATCTCGATCCGGGCCCGGCGGGCACGGGTCTTGACCGTGCCCTCGGGCAGTCCCAGCAAGACAGAGGTCTCCCGGACGGACAGCCCGTCGAGCACCATGGCCTGCAGTACCGCTCTGAGCTCCGGTGCGAGGCGCCGCAGCGCGTCCCCGACCTCACCGCCGACGGTCGCCGCGAGCGCCTCCTCCTCGGCGGCGGGCGCCATGGACCGCGGGGCAGCCGCGGGCGGCGGCTCCGCGTGGTGGGCCCTGCGCCGGAACGCGTCGACGAGCCGACGCGCCGCGATCGTCCACAGCCAGCCGACGGCGGTTCCCCCGGCGGCGGTCCCGATGAACGCACCCGCCGCGCGCCACACCGCCAGATACGTCTCCTGCATGACCTCGGCGACGATCTGTTCGTCCGCACAGCGGCGGCGCAGCCGCACCGCCATCCACGGCGACGTACGCCGGTACAGCTCCTCGAACGCGGCACGGTCGCCTCTGGCCACCAGCCGGACGAGATGCTCCTCGTCCAGTTCGCCCGATGTCTTCCTGACTGATCTCACACCCGCAAGACGTCAGGCACGGGCGGCAGGTTTTCCCTCCGTTGTGATCCCCGTCACATACGACGGTTCGCGGAAGTCCCGCCCCGACGGCAGAGGTGGCGCGCTCCGCCGGCCCGGGCTCGCGGCAGCCCCGCCACCGTGTTGGGGCGCCACCGTGGCCGTTCGCTCAGCGGGATGCCAACAGTCCGTACAGCAGAGGGATCCGCGGCTCCGGCAGCCGCCACCAGCCGGATGAGCCACGAACCATATGGGGCCAGCGCGGCCAGGGCAGTTCAGGGCTCTCGCGCAGCCGTCGGATGTCCAGACCCGCTCCGATCAGGGCGTTGACGACCTCGCCCAGCCCGTGCGTCCACTCGTAGCTGTCGGTGGCGCCCTCGACGGCCGGGCCGTCGGTGTAGGTGTGTGTCGCGTCGCGGTGTACGGGGCCGCTGCCGCCCACGTAGTCATGGCGGAGCAGGAGTTCGGGCCCCTCTTCGGGGGCGGGCTTGGGGCCCAGCGAGTTGAGGAGCGGATGGAACTCCACGACGTACAAGCGACCGCCGGGACGCAGCAGTTCGGCGACGACACCGGCCCAGCGGTCCAGGTCCGGGAGGTAACACAGGGCGCCCTTGCCGGTGTAGACGACATCGAACCGCCGCCCGCCGAGGGCCTCCACGGCGTCGTACACATTGGCCTGTACGTACGTCACATCGAAGCCCGCACGCGCCGCGATGCCGGTCGCCGCCGTCACGGATGCCGCGGAGAAGTCGAGGCCGACGGTCCGCGCCCCGCGCCGCGCGAAGGCGATCGTCTCCGTGCCGAGGTGGCACTGCAGGTGCAGCACGTCGCGGTCGGCCACCTCGCCGAGGTCGTCCCACTCCCACGAGGCGAACCAGCGGGACGGGTCGGGCTCCCCGTCGATCCCGTAGAACCGGCTGGCGAGGTGGACGGGGGTCCGGGCATCCCAGTTCGACTGGTTGGCCCGCATCATCCGCTCGTACGCGTCGGTCATGGGCTCATGATGGCAGGCGTCCGCGGGAGGCGGGGAACCCCGGGAAGGCCGAGGGCGCGATCTCACAGACCAGGGAACTGCGGTTCACGTACCAGTTCCGCCACCGGTGCGTGCTGCCAGGGCCGAAGTACCTTTCGGCCGTAAGGAGGGCGGAGATCCGCTCCGCCGGCAGCGGGAGGGTGCCCCATGGCACAGGGTCAGAAGCCCACGTCGGCCGGGCGGTATGTCGGCGCTCTGCGGACCCGGCCGGCCCGCTCGTAGGCGTAGGCCAGGCGGAGCAGGGTCGGCTCGCTCCACGCCGTACCCATGAACGTCAGGCCGACCGGCAAGCCGAAGGCGAAGCCTGCCGGGACGCTGATCGCGGGGTAGCCGGCGAGTGCGGCGGGCGTGGACGCGCCGCCGCCGTAGCTGTCCCCGCGAACCAGGTCGATCTTGGCCGGCGGTCCGGTGGTCGGCATCACCAACGCATCGAGACGGAAGCGCCGCAGCACCGCGTCGATGCCTTCGGCACGCGACAGCCGGTGGTTGGTGGCCAGCGCCTCGCGGTACTCGCTCTCGGTGAAGTCCAGCCGGTGCACCGCCTCCAGACCGTCCTGCCGCATATAGCGGAGCTCGCGGTCGGCGTGTGCGCGGTTGAACGCGATCAGCTCCGCCAAGCCGCGCGGGTGGTCGCCGGGGGCGCCGGCCAGATAGGCGTTCAGCGCCCGCTTGATCTCGTACACCTGAACGATCTTCGAGCTGGGGAGGTCTTCGAGGCGCTCGGCCGTCGGTATGTCGGCCGGGTCGACCACGGTCGCGCCGGCGGCGCGCAGCGTGGCGATCGCCCGCTCCGCGATCTCGTCGGCGTGGTCGCTGTAGCCGAAGTACACGGTTCGCGGTATGCCGATCCGCGCACCACGCAGTCCGTCGGCATCCAGGAAACGGGTGTAGTCACGATGGAAGTGGCCACGGCTCGCCTCGGTCGCCGGGTCACGGTCGTCGATGCCGACGAGGACGCCGAGCAGGATCGCGGCGTCGCGGACCGTGCGCGCGATCGGGCCGACACTGTCCTGGCTCGGCACACCGGGGATCACTCCGCCGCGCCCGATCAGTCCAACGGTCGGCTTCACCCCGACGACGCAGTTCGCCGAGGCGGGGTCGATGATCGAACCGTTGGTCTCGGTACCGATCCCGGCGACGCACAGGTTGGCCGCGACGGCGACCGCCGTACCGGAGCTGGACTCGTTCGGAGACCGATCCAGCTTGTAGGGGTTCCGGGTCTGCCCACCGCGGGCGCTCCAGCCGGCGTGGTGGGTGAGCGACATCCCGCCGGCCCACTCGCTCAGGTTGGTCTTGCCGAGGATGACGGCACCGGCCGCGCGCAACTTGGCCGCGACCGTGGCGTCTCTGGCCGGCCGAAGGCCCTCCAGGGCGAGTGATCCGGCGGTTGTGTGCATGCGGTCCGCGGTTTCCACCAGGTCCTTCAGCAGAACGGGCATGCCGTGCAGGGGCCCACGGGGACGTTGCCCGGCATCCAGGCGCCGGGCCTCCCGCAGCGCGTCGGGATTGACCTCGATCACCGCGTGCAGGAGCGGATCGACGCGGTCGATTCGCTCCAGGTAGTAGCGGGTCAGCCGTTCCGCGTCGAGCCGCCCTTCGGCCATCCGCCCGCGAAGCTCGGTCATGCCCAGTTCGTCCAGGCTTCCGGTGGCAGGGCGGGCTTGGGCGGGGGCCGCACCCAGCCAGGGTGTGGCTGCCGCGGCGGTGCCGAGCGCGAGCATGCTCCGGCGCGTGGCGTTGTTCCGGTCCATTCGGTACGGCGTGCTCATGGGCCGGAACGCTAGAGGTGTCACCGATGTACCGCGCTCCGACTGTCCCCCGGCTCTTTACTGGGGATATCCCCCTGCCCCACCAGGAGAACTCCGGAGACCGGAGGCGCCGGCCCGAGCCCGGCCGCGCTCACCCGGTCCGCTGCGGCTCCGTTCGAATGCCTATCGCCTTTGCTTGTGCTTTACTCTCCGGTGTGCTGGTGGTGTCGCCTGGTGACTGCTGATCGGGTGTGGCCGTGAGGTGGACGGCAAGCGGCGTTACGTAGGGGGATAGGCGATGATCGAGGCTGTGTTCCGTACCGATGACTTCCCGACGGCGGATCGCGCCGAGGCGTGGCGTGATCAGTTGTCCAGAATGCACGCGCCGTTGGAGGTGGTCGGCCACCCGCCTGCCGACTACTACGCCCACCAACGCGTCCTGAACTTGGGGAATGCGCTCGTATGGCCTTCGGTGAGCGAACCGTTGGACATTCGTCGGACCCCCAGACTCATCCGGCAACTCGACCCTGACGTGTACCACCTCTCACTGATCGTCAGTGGCACGGTGGGGTTCACCATGAGCGGCCAAGACGCCCTGTACGGCGCCTACGACGTGCGCACCAACGACTCCTCGCGCCCATGTGAAATCCGCCTCGGCACCCGCCGGGAACCAGTGAAGGCCATAGGCATCGATCTCCCCAAGGCGCTGTTACCGTTGCCCGTCGCCCAGGCTGACCGGGTGATCGGGCACCGTATGACGGCGAGGAACGGGCCCGGTGCCCTGGTGGCGAGCTTCCTCGCCACCCTGACGGAGAACGCCAGTTCCTACACCGCCGCCGATGCCCCGCGGCTGGAGAGAGTCCTGGTCGACCTCCTCGCAGTGCTCTTCGCCCATGAACTCGACGCGCTGGGCTCCCTGCCGTCCGAAACCTGCCGTCGAGCCCTGACGCTGCGAATCCGCGCCTTCATCCGGCAGCAACTCCACAACCCGGAGCTGACACCGCCCATGATCGCCGATGCTCACCACATTTCGGTGAGCCACCTGCACCGTCTGTTCACGTCATCGCAGGACAGCGTTGCCGCGTATATTCGCCGCCTGCGGCTGGAACATATCCGCCGGGATCTCGCCGATCCCACCATGCGCTCCGTGCCCATTTACCGTATCGCCGACCGCTGGGGCTTCACTCATCACGCCGTCTTCACTCGTGCCTTTCGCGCCGCATACGGAATCTCGCCACGTGACTTCCGCCATAGCGTCACGGATCATTGATTATCGGCGAATCCGGGTGCCCGGCGCGATCACCCGCGTACGCAACAGCCGTGGAGGCAATGATGAACCCGACAGAACAGGAGTGGGTGCGCGACTACGCGCTGCTCGCCTTACGCCTCAACCGACAGGTCACCAAAGACTCCGGGGGGACCGTACTCGTCTACCAGGGGCCGCGGGAGTGGAGCAGGCAGGCGGAGACCGAGGCCCCGCTGCCCGCCGGGCAGCTGGTGGAGGACGCCGACCGGCTGCTGGAGGAACTCCCCTTCGAGCCGCCGCGGTCGCGCTATCTGGCCGCGCAGGTTACCGCGATGCGTGCGGTGGCACGGCAACAGAACGGCGAGGTGCTGCCACTGCCCGACTACACCCGGGAGTGCCTGGGCGTGGCGGCGGACTGGGTTCCGGAGTCGCTGTTCGAAGAGGCACACGCGCGGCTGGACGCCGCTCTGCCCGCGGGCGGCGGGTCGTTGGCCGACCGGCTGCACGCCTGGCAGGCCGCGCATACCCTGCCCGCGGCGCGGGTTGAGCAGCGGCTGCCGACGATAGTGGCCAAGGCCGTGGCCGAGACACGCACCCGTACCAGCGCCACCATCATCCCCCTGCCGCCGGACGAGACCGTCGACTGCAAGCTCGTGTCCGGCACACACTTCTGGGGCGCGGGAGCCTACGAGGGCGAGCTGAAGTCGACCATCCACATCAACACCGACATCCCGTTCAACCTGGCCGACCTGCTGTATCTGGTAGCCCACGAGGGCCACCCCGGGCACATCGCCGAGGCGATGCTCAAGGAGATCCACCTGGTCAACCGGCAGGACCGCCTGGAACAGCAGGTCCGGTTCATGCTGTCGCCCTCGTTCGCGCTCGGCGAGGGCTTGGGCCTGCACGCCGAGAGCATCCTCTTTCCCGGCGATGAGGCCCAGGCGTGGCTGACCGACAACGTCCTGACCGGCGAAGGCATCCCGCCGGACGGCAGCCACTTCGCCACCGTCCACGATGTCAAGAACGTCCTGTGGGGCGTCTGGGCCAACGCCGCCCTCCTGGCGGCCGTCGGCCGCCCCGCCTCCGAACTGGCCGCCTACCTGACCCGCTGGGCGCTGTTCGACGAGGCCGAGACCGCCGCCGCGCTCAACTCCGTGCGGGCACCGGGCATGGGTGTGTACGTACTGGGCTACTACCACGGCTGGCGGATCCTGCGCTCCTGGCTGGACGCCCCCGACCGCCACCAGCGCGTCCGCCGCCTGCTCACCGAGCAGCTGCTCCCCGCCGACTTGGAAGCGGGCGCGGCTCACCGGGACGGGTTCCGTTCTGGCCCTTGACGGTGGGTCCGCGGCACGCCAAGGTTCGTTAATGCGCATTACTAATGCGCATTAACGAACCGGTGAGCGAGGGGACGTCAGGGGTGGACCAGCCGAAGAAGCGGGCGAAACCGGGACGGAGTCCGGGGTCCGCGAGCCGTACGTCACGGCCGCGGCAGGCCGAGGTGGCCGGGCTCGCCGGAGTGTCGCAGGCGACGGTGTCACTGGTCCTGTCGGCGCGCGGCGACGGCAGAGCCGCCGCGATCTCCGAGGAGACCCGGCAGCGCGTCCTCGACGCGGCCCGCAGTCTCGGCTACGTGCCGGACCCGGCGGCCCGGCGGCTGGCGGCGGCCAGCAACAACCTGCTGGGCGTCTTCAGCTTCACCGCCACCTTCCCGACCGACGTTCAGCACTCGTACTACCCGTTCCTGGTGGGCGTGGAGCGGGAGGCGGCCGCCCGGGGCTACGACCTGTTGCTGTTCACGGGGTCGAGCACCGGTGGCGCGGGTGCCGCGGGACCGGACGCGCTGAGCCGGGTCCGGCTGGCCGACGGGTGCCTCTTCCTCGGCCGGCACGTACCGCGGGCCGAACTGAAGCGGCTCGTCGCCGACGGGTTTCCGGTGGTGCATCTGGGCCGCCGCGAGGAGCTGGAGGGGCTGGCCTGGGTCGGTGCCGACTACGTCAGCGCCAGCCGTGAAGTCGTCGCCCACCTGGCCGAGTTGGGGCACCGGCGGATCGTGCTGGTACGGGAGGACGACGACGCTCCCCCGTCCACGGACCGTCAGCAGGGCTTCCTGGACGGCCTGGCGGCGGCGGGCCTCGCGGGCGGCCCCGGCGCGGTGCTGCGCTGCGCCGATCCGGCCCGTGAGCTGACCGCGGGGCGGGTGCGGGCCCTGGTGGCGGACGGGGTGAGCGCGTTCGTGGCCGAGGAGACCGACACGGGGGCGGCGTGGCGGGCGCTGAACGCCGCCGTCCGGGAGGCCGGGCTCAGCTGCCCGGGCGACGTCTCGCTGGGGCTGCTCGGAAGCCCGCCCGCCGACCTCGCCGCCCGGCCCGTGCCGATGGGGTTCGACATCCCCCGGCACCGGCTCGGCGCCGCGGCCGTCCGGCTGCTCGCCGCGCTGGTGGCCGGCGAGGAAGCACACGAGCCGTTGGTGGCCTGCGAGTTCCGTGCGGGTGAGACGGCGGGCCCGCCCGCCGTCTCACCACGGTAGCCACCGGGCCGGGTCAACTGCGCTGCCGCGGAACCAAGTTCACGACCACGAGGAGCACGGTGATACCCCAGCCAGACATCCTGATCGTCGGTGGCGGCCTCGGCGGCGTCGCCGCCGCACTCGCCGCCTGCCGGGCGGGCCGGCGCGTGGTGATGACCGAGGAGACCGACTGGATCGGTGGGCAGCTGACGGCGCAGGCCGTGCCGCCGGACGAGCACCCGTGGGTGGAGCGGTTCGGCACGACGGCGACGTACCGGGCCCTGCGCGAGGGCATCCGGGCCTACTACCGGCAGTGGTATCCGCTGCGGGGCGCAGCACTCGGGCTCGCGGAACTCAACCCGGGCGCCGGCCGCGTCAGCAAACTGTGCCACGAGCCACGCGTCGCGCTCGCGGTCCTGGAGGCGATGCTCGCGCCCCACCGGGCCTCCGGGCTGCTGACCGTCCTGACCGAGCACCGGGCCGTCTCCGCCGAACACGACAACGACGCCATCACGGCCGTCACGGTACGGGACCTGCGCAGCGGCGCCCTGCGCACCGTCGCCGCCCCCTACGTCATCGACGCCACCGAGATCGGTGAGCTGCTCGAGCTGGCCGGTGTGGAGCACGCGAGCGGGGCCGAGTCGCACGACGAGTTCGGGGAGCCGCACGCCCCCGCCCAGGCCCAGCCCGGCAACCAGCAGGGCATCACGGTGTGCTTCGCACTCTCCCACCACGAGGGCGAGGACCACACCATCGACCGGCCCGAGACTTATCACTTCTGGCGCGCCTACCGCCCCGACTTCTGGCCGGGGCCGCTGCTCGGGTTCGAGGCTCCCGACCCACGCACCCTGGAGCCCGTACCGCGCACCTTCGTGCCCAACCCCGAGCTGGATCCGCTGGCCGTCAGCGCGGACCAGAGCGCGGACGCCGGGGACAAGGAGCTGTGGGGTTTCCGCCGGATCCTGGCCCGCAAGCTGCACCGGCCCGGAGCCTTCGACTCGGACATCACACTGGTCAACTGGCCCCTGAACGACTACTGGCTGAAGCCCTTCATCGGCCAGGAGACCGAAGCGCTCCGCGAGGCACGGCAGTTGTCGCTGTCCGTCCTGTACTGGCTGCAGACCGAGGCGCCGCGCGCGGACGGCGGCACCGGGTTCCCCGGGCTGCGCATCCGCCCCGATGTCACGGGCACGGCGGACGGGCTCGCCAAGGGGCCTTACGTACGCGAGTCGCGGCGCATCAAGGCGGTGACGACCGTCGTCGAGCAGGACGTCGCCATCGACGTCGTGGGCCCGTACGGCACCAAGCACTACCGTGACTCGGTCGGCGTCGGGGGGTACCGCATCGATCTGCACCCCTCGACCGGCGGCGACACCTACATCGACATCGGCTCCGTGCCGTTCGAGATCCCGCTGGGCGCGATGGTCCCGCGCCGGGTGCGGAACCTGCTGCCCGCCGGCAAGAACATCGGCACGACACACATCACCAACGGCTGCTACCGCCTGCACCCGGTGGAATGGAACGTCGGCGAGGTCGCGGGCGCGCTCGCCGCGCACTGCCTGGCCGAGGACGTGGAGCCGCACCAGGTGCAGGCGGACGACAAGCGGTTCGAGGAGTTCGCGCGGGCGCTGGACCGGGCGGGCGTGCAAAGGAGCTGGCCCGACATCCGCGGCTACTGACCGGTCCCCCATCGGCAACACACGCACGTCAACGCACAAGGAGGTGCCTGACATGTCCCCTGACCGTCGCGTCCGCGTCGGTATCGACGTGGGCGGCACGTTCACGGACGCCGTGGCCGTCGATGCCACGACGCTCGAACTGGTGGGCCAGGTGAAAGTGCCCACCAGCCACCACCATGAGGACGGCGTCGCCCACGGCATCGTCCAGGCGCTCGGCCGTCTCCTCGAACAGGCCGGGCGCACCCCGGCCGACGTCACGTTCCTGGCGCACGGCACGACCCAGGCCACGAACGCGCTCCTGGAAGGCGACGTGGCGAAGGTCGGGCTCATCGGGATCGGCACCGGGGCGGGTGCCGTGTTCACCCGGCGCCTCGCCGCGTTCGGGAAGCTGGAAGTCGCCCCGGGCAAGCGGCTTCCGCTGGTGTACGCGCATGTGGCGGACCCGTTCGACAGCGATGCGGTGCGGGCGGCCGTCACCCGCGTACAGCAGGAGGGCGCCCACGTCATCGTCGCCACCGAGCCGTTCGGGGTGGACCGGCCCGAAGGGGAGCAGGCCGTGCTCGACGTGGCGCGGTCCACGGGGCTGCCGGTCGCGGCGGCACACGAGATCACGTCGCTGTACGGGCTGCACAAGCGGACCCGTACCGCCGTGGTGAACGCGGCGATCCTGCCGCGCATGCTGGCCACGGCCGATCTCGTCGACTCCTCCATCACCAAGGCCGGGGTCACGGCGCCGCTGATGGTGATGCGGTGCGACGGCGGTGTCATGTCGCTGGACGAGATGCGGCGCCGTCCGCTGCTGACGGTCCTGTCGGGGCCGGCGGCGGGCGTGGCGGGGGCGCTGATGCGGGAGCGGATCAGCGAGGGGGTGTTCCTGGAGACGGGTGGCACGTCGACGGACATCAGTGTGGTGCGACGCGGCAAGGTGGCGGTGCGGCACGCGACGATCCTCGGCAAGGCGTCGTACCTCAACGCCCTGGATGTGCGCACCGTCGGTGTCGGTGGCGGGTCCATGGTGCGGGTCTCCGGCGGGAAGGTCACGGGCGTCGGTCCGCGCAGCGCGCACATCGCCGGGCTCCCCTACGCCTGTTTCGCCTCGCTCGAGGAGCTGCGGGACGCGAAGGTCACCACGGTGCGGCCGATGGACGGCGACCCCGACGACCATGTGGTCCTGGACGCGGCGGGCGGCCGGTTCGCCGTGACGATGACGTGTGCGGCGAACGCGCTCGGCCGGGTTCCCGAGGGCGACTTCGCGCGCTGCGACCCGGAGGTGGCGCGGGCGGCGCTCGCCCCGCTCGCCGCCGTGCTCGGCATGGAGGTGGCGGGCGCGGCGCGGGCCGTGCTGGACGCGGGGACCGCGTCGGTGCGGGCGGTCGTGGACACGATGATCCGCGACTACCGGCTCGGCCGGGAGACCGCCGTCCTGGTGGGCGGGGGTGGCGGAGCGGCGGCCGTGACCCCGCATCTGGCCCGGGCCGCCGGTCTGGAGGGGCGCATCGCCCGCCACCACGAGGTCATCAGCCCGATCGGGGTGGCGCTCGCGCTGGTCCGCGAGCAGGTCGAGCGGATCATCCCCGGCGCCACCCAGGAGCACATCCTCGCCGTGCGCGCCGAGGCCGAGCGGGCGGTCGTCGCGCAGGGCGCCGCGGCCGACGGCGTGGAGGTCGAGGTGACGGTCGACCCGCAGACCAGCACCGTACGGGCCGTCGCCACCGGCGCGACCGAGCTGCGCACGCGGGACCGGACCCACCGCGCCGATGACACCGAGCGGCTGCGCGCGGCCGCCACCAGCCTCAAGGCGCAGGAGGCGCGGGTGAAGATCCTGGCCGGAACGGACGCGTACACGGTGTACGGCACGGAGGTGCGGCGCCGGCTGCGCGCGGGGCGGCGGCCGGTGCGCGTCGTGGACGCGGACGGGGTGGTGCGGCTCGGGGTGTCCGACGCGCGGGTGAAGGCGACGACCGTGGGCGCGGCCGGCGAGGCGCTCGCCGCGCTGGTGCGGGAGGCCACCTCGTACGGCGACGGCGGGGTGCGGGCGCCCGCGGTGCGCCTGCTGGTGGGCGGCCGGATCGCGGATCTGTCCGGGGTGCTCGAACCCGAGGCGCTGCTCGCGCTGGCCCGCAGCGAGTTGCGTGCGCGCGCGGCCGACGAGCCGGTGGTCGCGGTCGTGGAGTCCCGCGCATGAGAGGCGACCATGGCCTCGACCACGACCATGGCCTCGACCACGACCTTGACCTCGCCGTACGGCTGCTCGCGGGGACGCCCACGCACGAGGGTCGCGACCTGCTGGTCCTGCGCCGGTGGGCCGAGGCGGCCGAGGAGTTCGGACGCCGCATGACCCCCGATCCGGTGCCGGTCCGGGTGATCGAGCGGGACGGCGGGCTCGCCGCCGGGCTGCTGGCCCGGTACCGGTCGCGGCCGCCGGTGGTCGAGGTGTACGTCGACACGGTCGACCGCGCCGAACGGCTCGTCGCCGAACTCGGCTGGCGCCACTGGTTCCCCGCGGGCTCGGTGCGGGCCGCGGCCCTCGCCCACGAACGGGCGCATGCCTGGCTCCATCACGCGCATGTCCGGTCCGCGTTCAAGCGGGCGCTCGGCCACACCGCGCTGCGGCTCGGGCCGCGTCGCCTGTACGCGCACGTCGCGGGCGCCGACGAACTCGCCGCGCACGCCTACGCCCGCGCCACCTGCGGCCTGGGCCGCAGCCCCCTGCTGCTCACCGAGGCGCTGGCCGCCGCAATGTCCAAAAAACCAGAGGTGCCCGAAAGCGAGACGGATCGATGGGTGTCGTGATTCTGCTTCTCATGGCGGCGGGCGTCGCCGCCATGCTCACCCGCAGGCTGCCCACCGCGTTCGCGCTGGTGCTGCTCGCCGTGGCGATCGCGTTCGCCGCGGGCGCGCCGCTGACCGGACAGAACAGCGTGCTCGACACGGTGCTCCAGGAGGGCGCGCCCGCGCTGGCGGCCACGATGATCGCGATCCTGCTCGGTTCATGGCTCGGCAAGCTCCTGGAGGAGACCGGCATCGCGGCCACCCTGGTCCGTAAGATCGTCGAATTCGGCGGCGACCGGCCGGAGTTCGTGGCGCTCGGCGTCCTCGCGGTGTCGGCCCTCGTGGGCACGGTGACGGGGTCCGCGCCCGCGGCGATGCTCGCCGGGCTCATCGGGATCCCGGCCATGATCGCGGTGGGCATCCCGAAGGTGACGGCCGCCGGCACGATCCTCATGGGCATCGCGGTGGGGGTCCCGTTCGAGCTGCCGGTGTGGCAGTTCTTCTCCACGGCGCTGGAACTGCCCGTGGACACCGTGCGCGGCTTCATGGTCAAGCTGTTCCCGTTCGCGCTAGTGGCGGCCGTCGCGTACGTCCTGGTGGAGTCGCGGCGGCGCGGCGTGGAGCACACCTGGTCGCTCACGTCGCTCGAGGGCAGGCCGACGTCACGCGGCCGGCGGCAGCTGCTCGGCGACGCCCCGTGGTACGCGCTGCTGACGCCGGTGGTACCGCTGGTCCTGGCCCTCGGCTTCGAACTGGCCATCATTCCCTCGCTGTTGGCGGGGGTGCTGTACGCACTGGTGACGACGACTCGGCCGCGCGAGATGAACCGACGGCTGCTGCGCACCCTGTACAGCGGTTTCGAGGTGGCGGCGCCCCCGATCACGCTGTTCGTGGCGATCGGCATCCTGCTCGCCGCGGTGAAACTGCCCGGCGCGGTCGACGCGCTGGAGCCGCTGGTCAAGGCGGTCAGCCCACGGAACGCGGTGCTGTTCGTCCTGGTCTTCACGGTGCTGGTGCCGCTGTGCCTGTACCGCGGCCCGCTCAATGTCTTCGGCCTCGGCGCCGGCATCGCGGGCGTCCTCATCGCCACCGGCATCTACCCGGCCACCGCCGTCCTCGGCATGGCCACCTCGTACAACCAGGTCTTCGGCGTCGCCGACCCGACCAGCACCCAGACCGTGTGGGCCGCCCAGTACGCGGGCGTCTCACCGCAACAGGTGATGGTGCGGACGCTGCCGTATGTGTGGGTCGTGGCGCTCGGGGGCCTGTGTGTCACCGCCACGACCTATCTGTGACGTCTCTTCCCCCTCCCCCCTTCGCCCCTTCATCAGCAACCGACCTCAGGAGCCGATCATGCAAGAGCCGCAGTCCGGCCCGGATCGTCGTACGTTTCTGCGCGCGACCGCCGTCACCGGCGCCGCGCTCACCCTCGGCGGTCTGTCGACGCAGACCGCGTCGGCCGCGCCCGGAGGCTTCCCCGACTACACCTACGCACGGACGCTGCTGACGCCGTCGCAGCTGAAGTACAACCCGACGGGCGAGATCATCTTTCCGACCGTGCGCGGCGTCTACGACAAGCTGGCGTCCCCGCTCGGCCGTTACTACCTCTACTACGCGCCGCACGACGCGCCCGGCGGCATCTGCCTCGCCTACGGGAACTCGCTGGAGGGCCCGTTCACGGAGTACCCGGCGAACCCGATCGTGTCCAACAAGTGGGCCCCGCACTACTCGGTCAGCCATGTCTCCTCGCCGCATATGCTGTGGAAGGAGGACATCAAGGAGTTCTGGCTGTACTTCCACGGCGAGAACACCACGACACGGCTCGCCCGTTCCCGGGACGGCGTCCACTTCACGTACGACAAGGTCGTCCTGTCCACCTCGATGATGCCGTCGGGCACCACCGAGACGTCGTACGCCAGGGTCTTCCGGTACGACCTGCCGTCGCGCGGGGCCCGATACGTGATGCTGTTCATGCTCAACAACACCACCAACCACCGGGACATCTGCTGGGGCTGGTCCGCCGACGGCCGGACCTGGACCTTCGCCCAGACCCCGCTCGTGCGCCACTCGGACGTCGGCGCGGTGAACATCGGCGGCCCCCACCTGCTCACGCGCAACGGTTCGGCGTACGTGGTCTACAACAAGGACAAGGAGAGCGGCGGGGACCTCATGATCACCGAGGTGGGCGCGGACTTCTCGCTCCGCCGCCATCTGGGCGTCTTCTACAACTCCCGCTCCGGGCCGCCGGAGAACGGCCGATCGGCGGCGCCGTCGTTCGGCACCGACCGCGGAGTGCCGTACATGATCTACGAGGCGGGGGAACGGCTCCAGGGCTCGATCGCGGTGGCACGAGGATAGTCTCCCCGTCCACCGAACAGGCCGCCCGCGAGAGGACATCGAACCGCGTACCTTACAAATCCCCGGCCACTGGCGAAAGACGCGTGGTCGACACGCATGGGCGGGAAGGCACCGGCAGCGGGTCCCTACGGGCCGCCGCCGACACCGCATCCGTACGAGCCCCGCCCCCGCCGCCCGGGCCCTACCGGCCGACGCCCAGGGGTCGGCGCTGGTACCGGCGGGTGCCCTTCCTCGTCTGGATGGCCCCCTGCTTCGCTCGGTGCACCGGGCCGCGCGGAGACTGTTCGACCAGGACGGCGGCGGGCGGGTTGGTCTGGATCATCGCCGTCTTCAACCTGACCGGGAGCGGCATGCCCAACGGGCCGCTGTGGGCCCAGCTCTGCTCCCTGTTCGGCGGCCCGCTCTCGGTGACCGGGCTCTCCGCTTCTGCCGCCGGACGTGGCCTCAGTCCTGGTGGCCGGCTGTCACGAGGGTGTTCTCGATGAGCTCGCGCAGCTGGGAGCGGGCGGTGATGCCCAGCTTGGGGAAGCTGCGGTAGAGGTGCGAGCTCACCGTGCGCGGGGAGAGGAAGAGCTTCTCGCCGATCTCGCGGTTGGTCAGTCCGCGGGCGGCGAGCCGGATGATCTGCTGTTGTTGCGGGGAGAGCTCGGCGAGCGCGTCGGGGGTGGAGTCCGTGACGTCGAGACCGGCGGCGCGTGCTTCGGCCCTGGCGCGCTCGATCCACGGGCGGGCGCCCAGGCGCCGGAAGGTCTCCAGGGCCTCGGCGAGCGGCGCTCGCGCCTCGGCGATGCGTCGCCGGCGCCGCAGCCACTCGGCGAGGTCCAGCAGGGTCTGGGCACGTTCGAAGGGCCAGTGCTCGAGCACCGGGTCGGCCAGGGCCGCCCGGAAGTGCGGCTCGGCGTCCTCGGGGTCGGCCAGCAGGCCACGGGCCCGCTCGAGCAGCGCGCGCAGCCGGGGTGAGGCGTTGTCGGCGAGGGCGCGAGCGGAACGCTCCACGATCACGGCGGCCTCCTCGCGGCGGCCGCTGCGCACCGCGGCGGCGGCCAGATCCGCGAGGGCCGGATACGAGGCGTGGTAGTGCACGGGTGCGCCATCCGCGGTGAAGACCGTCCTGAGTTGGTCGTACGCCGCCTCATGCGCGCCTTCCGCCAGGGCGGCGGCGCCGAGCGCACGACGGGCGTAGACGGCTACCGAGCGGCTCTCCCATGGGTCGATCAGGGCGAGCGCGTCCTCGGCCCGGGCGCGGGCCGCGGTCGCGTCCCCCTGGTAGGCGAGCACCGTGGCGTCCACCGCGGCCGCGCATGCCACGGCGTGGTCGAGGCCGGCCGTCGTGCCGAGCGCGCTGCTGCGGGCGCATGCCTCCCGGGCGCGCCCCCATCGTCCTTGTTCCACATAGCTCCAGGCGGCCGCGCCGCCGAGCCCGTCCGGCAGCGGTCCCCGCGTTCCCCAGCGGTCGAAGGCCTCGTCGAAGGCGCGGACGGCCTGCGGGGTCTCGTCCAGCAGCCAGGCCATGATCGCGAATGCGGTGAGCCGGTCGGGGCGGCGTCGCGCCTCGGCGGCGACTCGCGGGAGCAGGCAGAGCAGTCCGGCCCTGTCGTCGAAGGGGTCGGACACGGCGCGCACCCAGGTGCGCAACCATGCGTGGGACGCGTCCTCGGGAAGGCGCCGCAGGACGGCCCGGGTACGGTGCCGCTGGGCGTCCTCTCCGCAGTAGAAACGGACCACGGCGGCGCCCGCCAGAAGGTCCAGTGCGGTGGCGGGCCGCGCGAGAGCCAACCGCTCGGCGGCATCGGCCAGCCGGGAGAAGACCACGGTGTGGCGCACGGTCAGTACTGCCAGCCGTCCGACCTGGGCGGCGGCGTCGGCCAGGAGCGACGCGTCGTCGGTACGCGCGCGTACCCCGGCGGCCAGTTCCTCGACCCAGGCGAGGTCACCGGTGAGCACGGCCGCCGCGGCGGCTTCGACCAGCAGGCGGGCACTGTCCTCGCGCTGCGGTGCGAGTTCCGCGGCGCGTTGCAGGGCCTTCGCCGCCGCCGCGTGGCCGCCGCGCCGGCGGGCCCGGTCGGCGGTCCGCTCCAGCTCCGCCGCTACGGCCGCGTCCGGGCGCGTGGCCGCGGCGGCGAGGTGCCAGGCTCGGCGGTCCGGCTCGTCCCGCAGCGGCTCGGCGAGCGCGAGGTGCGCCGCGCGCCGGGCGTCGACGGGCGCGGCGTGATACACGGCGGACCGCACCAGCGGGTGGCTGAACCGGAGGCCCTGGCCCGTCCGCCGAACCAGCCCGGCCTGCTCGGCCGGCGGCCATGCCTCGTCCTCGGCGTTCGGCAGCACGGCCGGGACGGCGATCGCGGAGTCGACGGTGTCCATGGCGGCCAGGAGCAGCAGGGCCCGCGTGGTCGAGGCCGGCAGGCGGTTCAAGCGGGCCGCGAAGATCCGTTCCAGGTGATCGGTGAGGGGAAGCGGACCTGTGGACGGCGGCTTCGTGTCCGCTTCCCGGGCGGTGACCGCCCTGGTCAGTTCGGTCAGAGCCAGCGGGTTGCCATCGGCCTCGTCGAGGATCCGTGTCCTCATCCGGCCGGTCGGGGGCTGCGGCCGCAGGTCCAGCAGCCGACCGGCCGCGGCGTCGTCGAGCGGTCCCAGGGTGAGCGTGGGCACATGCCGGTCGAACCCCCGCAGGTGCTCGCCGACGCGGGCGGCGAGCAGCATGGTGACCGGTTCGCCTGCCAGCCGTCGGGCCGCGAAGGACAGTGTGTCCAGGGACGCACGGTCGAACCACTGGGTGTCGTCCAGCACCACGACCACAGCCCGTTGGTCCCCCAGGGCCGAGAGTAGGCTCAGCACGGCGACACCGATCAGCATGAGGTCGGTTTCCGCCGGGGCCGGCCCCGCTCCGAAGGCGCCGCGCAGCGCCGCGCGCTGCCTCTCCGGCAGCCGGTCCACCTCAGCCGATACCGGCCGCAGCAGCTGGTGCAGGGCGGAGAACGCCAGGTTCGACTCCGACTCACTGCCCTCAGCGCGCAGGACGCGGGCGCCGCTCGCTTCGGCCCGACGCGCCACCCGGTCCAGCAGCGCGCTCTTTCCCATGCCCACGTCACCGAGAAGCACCAGAACCGGGTCGGCCGACGCCGAGTCCACCGCATGAAAGAGGCGTGCCAGCTCCGCGTCCCGGCCGAAGATCGGCCTTTCCCCGGCCGACTCCGGTCCCGCGACCGCACGAAGGCCGGCTGTGTGCTCGTCCACGGGGTCTCCAGGAATTGTGGCTCTTCGATCGGAGCCGCCTTGCCTTGTCCCACCCAGGCTACAAGCGGTCTCGCCCGGTGCCCGGCGCTCGCGGGCAGGTGCAGTCACGTGACGGATACCAGGCCATCGGGGCCGCACATACCGTTAGAGGAAAGCCTTCGAATTCTCGAGGAAACACCATGGAACAGATCAAGCTCGGCAACGTCACGATCACCCGGGTCTGGGAATACTACGGTTCCGTCGACATGACGCCCGACACCTTCTTCCCGGAAAGCTCGAAGGAAGTCTGGGAAGAAGCTTCTCCCTGGCTGACCCCGCATTTCCTGGATTCCGAGACCAATATCGTGAATTCCGCGATCCAGACCTGGCTGCTGCGCAGCGAGGGCAGGACCATCCTCGTCGACACGGGCGTGGGCAATCACAAGGAGCGCCCGTACGCGCCGGTCTGGAGCCATCTGGAAACGGACTTCCTGGCCAATCTCGCGCGCGCCGGTGTCAAGCCCGAGGACGTGGACATCGTGATCAACACGCATCTCCATGTCGATCACGTCGGCTGGAACACCTACCTGGACGGGCGGCGCTGGGTTCCCACATTCCCCAATGCCACCTATCTGATGCCCAAGGACGACTTCGACTTCTGGAACCCCGAGAACGACCACAAGCCGCTGCTCGGCCGCGGCAACCAGAACGTCTTCGAGGACAGCGTGGCCCCGGTGCACCAGGCCGGCCAGGCGCTGCTGTGGGAGAACAGCCACCAGATCGACGCCGGCCTGCGCCTGGACGCGGCGCCCGGCCACACCCCCGGCTCCTCCGTGCTGACCCTCACCTCCGGGTCGGACCGCGCGGTGTTCGTCGGCGACATGCTGCACAACCCGGTGCAGATCCTCGAACCGGACGCCAACAGCTGCTTCTGCGAGGACCCCGCGGGCGCCCGCGCCACCCGCCGCAAGGTGCTGGGCTGGGCGGCCGACAACAACGCCCTCGTCATCCCCGCGCACCTGGGCGGCCACGGCGCCGCCGAAGTCGTGCGCGAGGGCAGCACGTTCGCCATCAAGGGCTGGGCCCCGTTCACCCCGTACGGCGAGCAGGTCTGAGGCCCGAAGAAAGGCAAGCACCACCGTGAACCACCACACCGACTCCGTCGTGACCACCGCGCAGGGAGCCGTCCGCGGTCTGCGCCAGGACGACGGCACCGCCGCTTTCCTGAACATCCCCTACGCCGCGCCGCCGCGCGGCGCCGGCCGATTCGCCCCGCCGCGGCCGCACGAGCCCTGGGGCGGCGTACGGGACGCCACCGTGCCGGGGCCCAACGCACCCCAGTCCGAGCGCAGACTCGGCAGCGTGGACATGTCCCCCTACTTCGGCACCGGCTGGAGCCGAGGCGAGGACTACCTCACCGTCAACGTCTTCACCCCCGCGGCCGCCAACGGCGACCTGCCCGTCATGGTCTTCGTTCACGGCGGCGGATTCGTCGCCGGATCGACACGCTCCGCCCTGTACGACGGATCCGCCTTCGCCCGCGACGGCGTCGTCCTCGTCACCCTCAACTACCGGCTCGGCATCGCCGGGTTCCTCGACATCCCCGGCGCACCCGCCAACCGCGGCCTGCTCGACGTCGTCGCCGCCCTGCGCTGGGTCCGCGAGAACATCGCCGCCTTCGGCGGTGACCCGCACAACGTCACCCTCTTCGGCCAGTCGGCCGGGGCCACCATCGTCGGCGGCGTCCTCGCCACCCGCGAAGCCACGGGCCTCTTCCGCCGGGCGATCGTCCAAAGCGGCAGCGGCCTGGGCGCGTTCACGACCGAACAGGCCGCCCGTGTCACCAAGGCCGCCGCCGAGGTGCTGGGCATCGAGCCCCACGTCGACGCCTTCGCGGACATCCCCGACGAACGCCTGGTCGAGGCCGCCTCCCGGCTCGCGGGCATCGACCTGCGGACCGATACGCACTACGACCCGCTGATCGGCCTCAGCCCCTTCAGCCTGGTCCTGGACACCCAGCCCGCCCAATCCGTCGCCGCCGGCCTCGCCGCCGACATCGACCTGCTCATCGGGACCAACACCGAGGAGGGAAACCTCTACCTGGTCCCCGTGGACAAGTACGCCACCTCGACCGCCGATGACGTCGACGACACGGCGGCCCGCTCGCACCCGCACCCGGCGCGGCTCGTCGAGACGTACCGCAAGGCCCGCCCCGACGCGTCCTTCGGCGAGCTGCGCTCGGCCATCATGGGCGACGCGCTGTTCGGCGCGGGCAGCCGGGCCCTGGCCGGCGCACACGCCGCCCATCCCGAGTCCGCCACCTTCGCCTACGAGTTCGCCTGGCGTTCGACGGCGCTGAACGGAGAGCTCGGCGCCACCCACGCGATGGAACTCCCGTTCGTCTTCGACCTCGCGCAGCTCCCCCAGTTGCGGGGCGCGGGCGCTCTGCTCGGCCCCGACAAGCCCCCCGCGGAGCTCGCCACCCGCATGCACAACACCTGGGTCCGCTTCGCCACCACCGGCGACCCCGGCTGGGACCCGTACGACACCGAGCGCCGGGCCACGATGCGCATCGACGCCGAGTGGACACAGGTCGACGACCCCCGCAGCCAGGAACGACGAGCCTGGGTCTGAACCCGCCGCACGGGCCTGCACCCATCTCCTTCAAGGACACCACCATGACCAGAACCGTCATCACCACCGAGAACGCACCCGCCCTGCCGGCACCGCTGTCCCAGGGCATCCGCAAGGGCCCCGTCCTCCAGGTCTCCGGGCAGCTCCCGCTCGACCCGGACTCCGGCGAGGTCGTCGGCACCACGGTCGCCGAGCAGACCGCACAGACCCTGCGCAACGTCACCGCCGTGCTCAAGGAGGGCGGAGCGGGGCTGGAGGACGTCGTGATGCTCCGCGTCTACCTCACCGATCCCGCCCACCTGGCCGAGATGAACGAGGCGTACGCAACGGCCGTCGGCGAGCCGTTCCCCGCCCGCACCACTGTCTATATGCAACTTCCTCCCGGACTGCTCGTCGAGGTCGACGCGCTGGCAGTGCTGGACGACTAGCCGGGCACACCGCGCGGCCGGTCCGGCACGGCCCCCCGCACCGCCGTCCGGGCCGGCCGCCCGCAGCATCCCCGAAACGAAAGGGGGGCGGGATGGACGGCCGCCTGCCGAGGGCGTGCGCGAGCCTGAGGGTCGCGCACGCAGACCTGCTGGACGCCATGTGCGCGCTGTCAGGGCGCCCCTCGCCGCCCTCGGGACCTCATCCGGCACGTCGCGTCTACGGCCAGGTGCTCCACGCAGTGGCGTCGGTGCCGCTGGGCGTGGCGCAGCCGGGCGACGTAAGCGCGGCCACGGAGGTACGCGCCGGCCTCCTGAAGGCCGACGTCCCGCCACCGTCGGACGCGGCCGCCCGCTGCATCCAGCGGACGGTCGACGACCTGGGGCCCGCCGACCTGGGGGCACTGGCCCGCACCACCGCCATGACCCGCGACGACCTCACGTGGGGCGCTGCCGCGGTCGTGGTTCGGGGGCGTCTGGAGCGGTCAGACCCCCTGGACGACCTCGCTGCGCAGACCCTCGTGGACGAGATCGCCGAACGGACCCCATGCCGGTGGGGCCGGTCCCACGCCGACGCGGTACGCGCCGCGCTGTACCGGACGCTGGCCGACCTCGCCGACGCCCTCCTGGAGGTGTCGGAGTCGACCCCGACACCTCTGGAGTGGACCGTCGACGACAGCGGGAGGCACGCCGCGGCCGTTATCGGCGGCGTGCTCCACGGCGTCCTAGTCCGGAGAGCGGAGAACGCGCCCCCGGCCGCGCGGTCCGTCTGGCCCCACCCCTCGCCCCCTGGCGAACGCACGGCCTGGCAGTGGCGGTTCACGAGCGGACCGGCCGATCGTGCCTGCCACGGTCGTGGGCCCTTCCCCTCCGCGCTCGCGGCCCGGCACGCGGCCGAGTGCGCGATCACGGCACTCGCCGCCGGGAGATGCAGCCTCTGAGGCCTCGGCCGTAGGTCACGACGCGGCGACCTCGAGCACGAGCTTGCCCGTGGTGGTGCCCGATTCGATGCGGCGGTGGGCCTCGGCGGCCTGCTCCAGCGGCAGGGTTTCGACCCGCACCCGCAGATCTCCCGTGGCCGCGGCCGCCACCGCGCGGCCAAGCGCCTGGTTCGTCTCCTTGGGGAAGGCGGCGGAGAAGGCGGCCAGGTTGAAGCCGGAGACGGTCTTGTTGGTGAACCACAGTTCGTTGGCCGGGATGCCGATGTCCTCGGCGCCGGAGGCGTTGCCCATCACCACCAGGCGCCCCATCGGGGCCAGCCGGTCCAGGCCGGCCCGGCGGGCCGGGCCGCCGACCATGTCGACCACGACGTCGAACTCGCCGGCGTCGGCGATCCGGTCCCGCGTGATCACCTCGTGGTAGCCGAAGCGCTTGGCGGTCTCGATCTTGGCCGCGCTGCCGACGGTACCGACCACGTGGCCCGCGCCCAGCAGGCGGGCGGCCTGGCCGAGCTGGCTTCCCACGCCGCCGGCCGCCGCATGGATCAGAACGCGTTCTCCGGGCTCGATCCGGGCCACCCGGTCGAGTACGAGGAACGCGGTGGTGCTGTTGGACGGCAGCGCCGCGGCGACGTCCATCCCGATCCCGAGGCCGTCCAGCGGGACGACCAGGTCCGCCGAGGTGACCACCACCTCGGCGTAGCCACCGCTGTCCACGATCGAGAGCGCGGCCACCGGCTGCCCGGCGGTCAGGCCCTCGACGTCCGCACCGACGGCCCGGATCCGCCCCGCCACCTCGATACCGGGCACGAAGGGAAGCGGCACGTCGACCACGCCGCGCCGGTAGAGAACCTCGGCGAAGTTGGCGCCGGCGTACGCCACGTCGATGGCGACCTGGCCCGGCCCGGGCTCGGGGACGGGAACGGTGGCGACGCGGAGCACATCGGCGTCGCCGAACTCGGGGATGGTCACTGCCTTCATCATCTGCCTGCTGCTGTTGCTCATGTCCACGATCCTGCGGGCGCGGCGGCGACGCGGGCAGTGTCCCCTCATCCTGGGTGTGGCACCACCAGGCTGTGCTGCCGCAGCAGCGTCTCCAGCCGCTGCTGGGTGTCGGTGCCGGGACGCGGGTTGTGCAGGATCAGATGGTGTCCGGGGTGCTCGGGCAGCGGCAGCAAGGTGGCATCGAAGATCATCGTCCCGGCGTCGGGGTGCTGGACCGCCTTCACCGCGCTGGTGTGCTCGGCCACGTCGTGGCGCGCCCACAGCTCGGCGAATTCGGGGCTTGCCGCGGCCAGGTCGGTGGCGATGCGGCCGAACTCCGGATCGTCCGGGTAACGCGCCGCGTCGGCCCGGAAGGCGGCGGCCACATCGGGTGCGGTCTCGGCCCAGTTCTGGTGCAGCACCCGGTAGCGGGCGTTGGTGAAGAAGGAGACCAGGCAGTTGTGGTCGCTCTCGCGATAGCCGAACACCACGCGTGCCGCGTCGTTGACGGCCGTGAAGTTCCAGTGGCGGTCGCGAACATAGCCGGGCCGCGGTGACCACGCGTCCAGCAACCGCCGCACCTCGGGTGAGGGTGCCACCGTGGGCGCGGAGGGGGCCTGCGGCGGATTGAGCCCGGCCAGGCGGTACAGGTGGGCGCGCTCGGCGGAGCCCAGCAGCAGCGCCCGGGCGATCGCGTCGAGGACCTGCTCGGACACCTTGATGTCGCGCCCCTGCTCAAGCCACGTGTACCAGGACACCCCGACGCCTGCCAGCACCGCGACCTCCTCGCGCCGCAGACCCGGTGTGCGCCGCCGGCCACCGTCGGGCATGCCGACATCGGCCGGCGAGACCCGGGCCCGGCGGCTGCGCAGGAACTCCCGCAGCTCGGTGCGCCGGTCGTCGCGGGACTGGGGCGAATGAGAGGTAGCCATGGAGGTTGATCAGCCGTTGACGGTGCGAAGGAAGTGGTCCGCGTCCTCGGGTTCGCCCAGCCGCCCCACTTCCAGCCAGGAGCCGTCGGCGAAGCGGAGCCGGAAGGTGGCGAATCCGCGCGGCTGGCCCGCCTCGCCCTCGAGGCGGGCCTGATCGAGGGGGAACTCCGCGACGATCCGGAAGTCACCGGCCTTGGTGGGCGACAGCCGACGGCGAGGGGAGGTGGCGATGCAGACGCGGTCGCGGGCCAGCATGACCAGGCGTTTGGGGTTGGGTGAGTGCCCGTACCAGTGCAGCAGCAGCTGGCCCGCGGTCAGGCTCCAGTCGCCGTCGAAGACGCCGTTCGTCGGATCCTGTCCGCGATCGCGGCCGGAGCCGGAGGGGCGGGCGTTCGGCCGGTCACGTCGGCCGGTGCCCAGCTTGTCGATCAGCATCACCGGGACGACGACGAAGAAGAACACCACCGCACCGACGTACAGCAGCCAGTGGTGACCGGGCTTCAGCCGTCCCCCGCCCGCGGCGCGGTGTGCCTCTTTGGGCGGCGTGGGAATGGGCTTGTGGACCTCGCACCAGACCAGGGCCACGGGCTCCTCACCCAATATCTTCCGGGCCCGCCGATGGACCGCGCGCTTCGCCATGCCGAAGATCCTAGAGGAGCCCTCCACACGAGCCCCGAGCGGGGCCCGGTATGCGCGTGCTGGGCGGTTTGCTCGATAGGTCTGGTATCCCTGGCGCCGATGCCCTTGATCGATACCAGGTGCCTTCCGGGGTGTTCGACCAGCCGACTAGCGTCATGGCACACCGAACGGGACGAATCACGGAGGCAGAGTGACGGCGAATCCGCGCTCGGACACGATCGCCGTTCTCGGCGCAGGGGTGATGGGGCGCAGCATCACCGCACTGGCACTGGGCCGTGGGGTGGACGTGGTCCTCGTCGACGTCTCGGACGACGTGTTGCGCGCCGCTGAGGCGGAAATCGCCCAGCAGCTGCGGCACGGGCGGTTCATGGGCGCTTTCCCGGACCCCCAGGCGACCGGAACACTGACGACGGCGCTGTCCGGCGAGGCCGCGGCGGATGCCACCGCGGTGATCGAGGCGATCACCGAGGACTCCTCGCTCAAGGCGCGGACGCTGGCGGAGGTCTCCGGCGTGGTCGCCCCCGGGACCACGCTGATCACCAACACCTCGGGGATTCCCATCGACGAGCTGGCGAAGTCGGTGCGGCGGCCCGCGGAGCTGGCCGGGGTGCACTTCATGAATCCGGCCTATCTCATCGAGATGGTGGAGGTGATCCGCGGCCCGCAGACCGCCGAGGACACGGTGGCCGCGGTGTTCTCCCTGCTCGGGCGCCTGGGGAAGAAGGCGGTCGTGGTGCACGACGCGCCCGGGTTCGTCACCAGCAGGCTGCTGCACCCCATGATCAACGAGGCGGCGAGAATCGTGGCCGAGGGCACCGCGAGCGCCGAGTCCGTGGACCGGCTGATGCAGGGGTGCCTCGGCCATCCGACCGGGCCGCTGCGCACCGCCGACCTCATCGGGCTCGACAATCTCGCGGACGCCCTTCGGCTGCTTGCCGAGCGGACCGGAAATACCGCCTTCGCCCCCTGTGACCTGCTGCGGGAGAAGGTGCGCCGCGGCGATCTCGGCCGCAAGACGGGGCGCGGTTTCTATGACTACGAAGGGGTGCTTTCATGAGCGCGGAGCAGGCCATCACCGCTGAGCGGATCGAGCAGGGGATCGCGGGGTTCGTCTCGGGGCGGGTGAACGCGGAGGTCCCCGCCGACCAGGACCTCTTCGCCTCCGGACTGGTGTCGTCGATGTTCGCGATGGAGCTCGTCGTCCACCTGGAGCAGGCGTTCTCGGTGCAGATCCTGGGGGACGACCTCAAGCGGGACAACTTCCGCACCGTGGCGGCCATGACCGCCCTCGTGCTGCGGTTGCGCGACGCCGGGCAGCCCGCCGGTGCCTGAGCCGCTCGCCGGTGCGCGCGAGCTCGTCGACGACCTCGTCGGCGACCGGGCCGCGGAGTGGGACCGGACCGGTGAGATCCCCGATGAGGTGCTGCGGACGCTGGCGGCCCGCGGGCTGCTGTGCGCGGGGGTGCCGGCGGACTTCGGCGGCCTTGGCGCGACCAGCGCGGCGAACGGTGAGTTCACGGCGTATGTCGGCAGCCGGTGCAGCTCCCCGCGGAGCGTGATGACGTCGCAGGGCATGGCCGCGTGGGCCATCCAGCGCCTGGGCGGCCCGCGGCAGCACGCGATGTACCTGCCGAAGCTGGCCGGTGGCCAACTCGCCGCCGTGGCGTTCAGCGAGGCGGAGGCGGGCAGCGATCTGTCGGCGATGACCACGACCATCGAACCGGACGGGGACGCGGTCGTCGTCCGCGGGCGGAAGGTGTGGACCACCGCCGCCCACTACGCCGATGTGATCGTCGTCGTCGGCCGCTACGGCTCCGGTGCGGCGGCCGTGGTGGTCCCCGCCTCGGCTCCGGGCGTCACCGTACGCCGGGTGCCGCTGCCGTCCGGCTGCCGGGCGGCGGGCCACGCGGATGTACGCCTCGACGAGGTGCGGCTGCCCGCCGACGCGGTCCTCGGCGGTGGGCAGCCGCTGATGCTGCTGGTGACGACGGCGCTGGCGTACGGGCGGATCTCGGTCGCCTGGGGCTGCGTGGGCATGCTGCGGGCCTGTCTCGACGCCGCCCGCCGCCACGCCCGCGACCGCCGGCAGTTCGGTGAACCACTCGCCCGCCACCAGCTCGTCGGCCGCCACCTGGCGAATCTGCTGACCGCCGAGCAGATCGCCACCCGGGTGTGCGAGCACGCCAGCCGCGGCTGGGACAGCGGCTCTCCCGACATGGTCATCGCCACCGTCCTCGCCAAGCAGGTGAGCGCGGTCCAGGCCGCGCAGGGCGCCGCCACGGCGGTGCAGGTCCTGGGCTCGGCCGCGGCGCACGAGGGTCATGTGGTCGAGCGCGCGTACCGCGACGCCAAGCTCATGGAGCTCATCGAGGGCAGCACGGAGATCTGCCAGCTGATCCTCGCCGACCACGCGGTGTCGATGGCAGCGAGCTGGGACGAGGAGAAGCGGTGACGGAACCAGCCACCATCGTCAAGTGCCTGGTGTGGGACCTGGACAACACCCTGTGGCAGGGCACGCTCCTGGAGGACGGCGAGGTGACGCTGCCCGCCTCGGTCGAAAAGCTCATCGCCGAACTGGACGGCCGCGGCATCCTCCAGTCGGTCGCCAGCAAGAACGACCACGACCAGGCGTGGCAGCGGCTCGAAGCGCTGGGCGTGGCCGAGTCCGGCCTCGCCGACCGGCCGGAGTTCAGCCCGCCCACCGTGACCGTGGACGCGGGCCGCCGCCGGCAGATGTACCAGACCGGACTCGTCCCGCCGCGGGAGCCGGGTGTGACCGCGAGGACGCCGTCCTCGCGGAGCTGCGCGAGCAGACGTCCCACCTGCCCGCGGGCAGCGCGATGCAGGTCATGCCCGAGGAGGGCCAGCTGCTGACGCTGCTGGCGGGTCTCACCCCGGCGCGCGGGATCCTCGAGATGCCGAGGCGAGGGACGCCGACACCGAAGGGGTCCGCGCGTTCAACGCGCTGGTCCGCGACGACGCCCGCGTGGAGATGTCGCTGATCCCCATGGCGGACGGCATCAGCCTGATCCGCAAGCGGCGGCTCACAGCCTGAGTCCGGCGGCGACCTCGAGGAGCTGGTGACGGAACCAGCGATGGGCGGCGTCCTGGTTGTTGCGGGGATGCCAGTACATGGCCTCGGTCAGCGTGGTCATGGGCACCGGTAGCGGCATCGTCCTGAGCCCCGACCCCGCGGCTTCGTCCGCGAGGAGTCCCTGGAACACGGTGACCAGCCGGGTCCCGGGCACAACGTGGGGGGCCATGGCGAAACCCCCGACGTCGGCGGCGACCCGGAGCCGGGCGCCCAGGCGGTCGAAGTGGGACTCCACGATCGATGTCATCGGCCCGTTGATCCCGAGGAATGGCAGCCGCCGCAGCTCCTCGACGGTGATGGTGTCACCCACTCCGGGGTGGTTCTCGTCGACGGCCACCACGAACTCGTCGGTGAACAGCGTCTCGCTGAAGAAGCCGGACAGATTCTGGGCAAGGCTGGTCGGCCAGATCAGCAGATCGCACTGTCCCCGGCGGAGCTGGTCGATGAAGTCGGCTTGCGCGGGGAAGACGTTGACGCGGATGTTGAGCGATTCCGCCTCCACTTTGCGCAGAATGGGGCGGATCAGCACCGTCTGGGCGTAGTCGCTGGCGATCACGGTGAAGGTGCGAGGAGGGCCGGTGGCGGGGTCGAAGGTCTTGCTCACCCCCATGACGGCCTGAACCGCCGCCAGAGCCTGCTGCGTCGGCCGTACCAGCGACTCGGCCAACGGGGTCAGCGTCATCCCCCGCCCCTGCCTGACGAGCAGCGGATCCCCGAAGTGGCTCCTCAGCCGGGCGAGCGAGGCGCTCATCGCCGGTTGTCCCACGAAGACCCGCTCCGCCGCCCGTGTCACGCTGCGTTCGGCCAGCAGAGCGTTCAGGGCGATGAGAATGTTGAGATCGATATTGCCGAGGTCATCCGACATACGCACGCCGCTTTCCCAGGGGTCGGTCATGCCCGCCGGCATGGCGCCCGGCAGGAGGAGGCCCGCGCCCGGGGACACCCGGGGGAACGGCCTCTTCCACATCTTCCGGTCCCCCGCGGGCATCGCGTCGGCGAACGAGCAAACGCCAGGCATTTACCCAGGATTCGCCGGTGGTGGAACTGCCCCGGGGCAGTTCCACCACCGGCGGGTACCGGCCGGGCGGGGGCGACGCGTCGGCCTCACAGCACCGTCTGCTCGTCCCCGTGCTCGTCCTCGGCCAGCCACTCGGCCACCAGGGCACTCGTTTGCGAAGCGTGCTCCTCCAGCAGGGTGAAGTGATCACCAGCCGTGGTGCGGACATCCGCGCCCGTGACGACCGGTGCGGAGCCGTCCCCGGCCGGCAGGGGTACGTCGGCCCGTACGGACAGCACCGGCACCGGCGGCGGCGCCGCGGACCATTCCGCGAACAGATCGCAGTTCCAGGCCATCGCCGACAACCCGGTACCGGTCAGGCCGCGCACGACGTCGCGGCGGTCCGTCATGCCGCGCATCAGCGCGGCGACGAACTCGTCCATCCGGTCCGGCGCGGGCAGATACGTGTCCAGGAGCACGACCGACCGCAGCGGTGCGCCGCGTTCGCTCAGCAAAGCGGCCATCGCCAGGGCGAGCAGCCCTCCCGAGGAATATCCCACCAGGACGAACGGGTCGTCCCCGGTCCTGGCGAGGACCCGCTCGGTCTGCACCCGGGCCAGGACCTCCCCCGACTCCGCCAGTGGCTCGCCGTCGAGGAAGCCCGGGGTGGCCAGGACGTCGACCGTGCGCCTGCCCCGGAACCCGGAGGCGAACCTGGCGTAGGTGTAGGCCCCCGCCAGCGGCACCAAGGGGGTCAGACAGACCAGCCGGGGGGCCTCGGCACCCGACCCCAGCGGGGTGAAGGCGGGTGTGCCCGGTTCGGTGCGGAAGGTCGGGCGGTTGCGGGCGACCGTGCGCAGCAGGTCGAACGCCCGCTTCCCGTCGCCCGCCTCGAACGCCGCCGCGCACAGGTCGGCGACCAGGTCGGTGGGCGGTGGTGCGGGCGCCGTCGCGGCGGGTTCGACGCTCAGATGGGTCAGGAGGTGCCGGGCGAGCCGGGCCGGAGTCGGGTGGTCGAAGGCGATCGAGGTGGGCAGCCTGAGCGAGGTGGCCGAGGCGAGGCGGTTGCGCAGTTCGACGGCGGTCAGCGAGTCCAGGCCCAACTCCGCGAACAGGCCTGCCGGGTCGACCTCCTCGGTGCCCGCGTAGCCGAGCACGTCGGCCGCCGTGGCGCGCACCATCTCCAGTAGCCCCTCCTCGGTACGCACCGGCCTCGCGGCGGTGGTGCCCGCCGCCCTGCGCGGTCCGCGCACCAGCCCTGCCATCAGCCGGGGCGGATCCGGCAGCTCGCGGAACACCGCCAGGTTCAGCCGAGCGGCGACGACCTGGGCGTCCCCGCCGGCGGCCACGTTGTCGAAGATGGCATGGCCCTGCTCCTCGGCCAGCGGCATCAGGCCCGACCGCGCGAAGCGCGCGTGGTCAAGGCCCTCGGTCATCGCGCTGGGGAGGTCCCACAGCCCCCAGTCGATCGACACCGCGGGCAGGCCCCGCGCCCGGCGGTGCCGGGCGAGGGCATCGAGCACGGCGTTGGCGGCGGCGTAGTTCCCCTGCCCCGCCGCGCCGAACACCCCCGCGGCCGAGGAGAACAGCACGAACGCGCTGAGGTCCAGGTCCTGGGTCAGCTCGTGCAGCAGGCGCGCGCCCTGGACCTTGGGCCGCAGCACCGTCTCCAGCCGGTCGGCGTCGAGTTCACCGATGGTCGCGTCGTCGAGCACGCCCGCGGCGTGCACCACGGCCGTGAGCGGGTGCGCCGCCGGGACGGCGTCGAGGACCCGGCCCAGTGCCGCACGGTCGGCGATGTCGCAGGCGGTCACGGTGACCGAGGCGCCGGCCCCGGTCAGTTCGTCCCGCAGTTCGCGAGCCCCGGGCGCGTCGATCCCCGTACGGCTCACCAGGACCAGGCTGCGCACGCCGCGTGCCCGTACGAGATGCCGGGCCAGCGACGCGCCGAGTCCGCCGGTGCCACCGGTGAGCAGCACGGTGCCGTCCGGGTCGAGGTCCCGGCCGACGGTCAGCACCACCTTGCCCACGTGCCTGGCCTGGCTCAGATACCGGAACGCGCTCGGGGCGCGGCGTATGTCCCATGTGGTGACCGGCAGGGTCGCCAGCTTCCCGGCGTCGAACAGGGTGAGCAGTTCGGCCAGCATCTCGCCGATCCGCTCCTCCCCCGCGTCCGACAGGTCGAAGGGCAGGTACTCCACACCCGCGGGGCCGCTCTCGCGGATGTCGGTCCTGCCCATCTCCGCGAACCGGCCGCCCGGGCTCAGCAGCCGCAGTGAGGCGTCCACGAACTCGCCCGCGAGCGAGTTCAGCACGGCGTCCACTCCCTTGCCGCCGGTGACCTCGGTGAAGGCCCGCTCGAAGTCGAGCGTCCGGGAGGAGGCGATGTGGTCCCGGGCGACTCCGAGTCCGGCGACGGCGTCCTGTTTGGGCTCGCTCGCGGTGGCGAACACCTCGGCGCCCCACACCGTGGCGAGCTGGATCGCCGCCATCCCGACCCCGCCCGCGCCCGAGTGCACCAGGATCCGCTGCCCCGGCTGGATGCCCAGCAGATCGCGCAGTGCGTAGTGGGCGGTGAGGAACACGGCGGGCACGCTCGCCGCCCGGGCGAAGCCCCAGCCGTCGGGTATCCGCGCCAGCAAACGCTGGTCGGTGACGGCCGTCGAGCCGAACGCGGCGTCGGCGAGGCCGAACACCCGGTCGCCGGGGCGCAGGGAGCGCACGCCGGGACCGACTTCGAGCACGACTCCCGCGGCCTCCACGCCGAGCCGGGTCAGGTCACCGCGCACCATGCCCAGGGTGATCAGCACGTCCTTGAAGTTCACCCCGACGGCACGGACCGCGATGCGGACCTGTCCGTCGGTCAGCGGCTCGACCGTACGGGGGGTCAGCGCGAGATCGTCCAGGCTGCCGGTCGGCGAGGCGGTGAGGTTCCACGCATCGGCGGCGGGCGGCTCCAGCGCGGCCGGCCGCCGGGTCAGCCGTGGCGCGTACCGGTCGGCACCCCGCAGGGCGACCTGCGGTTCCCCGGTCGCCAGGGCGTCGCTGAGGTCGGCCGTGGTCACGGGCCGGTCGCTGTCGAGCAGCACGAACCGTCCGGGGTGCTCGGACTGCGCGGTGCGCAGCAGCCCCCACACGGCGGCCCGGTCGGGCACCGGCTCGTCCGAGGGCCGCGCGGCCACCGCGTGACGCGTCAGCACCATGAGCGGTTCGGGACGGTCGGCGGCGATCACGGCCTGTACGGCGGCCAGGATCCGGGGCAGTGAGGACGCGTCGACGGCCGTCAGCACGATCGACGTACCCGGGGGCACGGCGGACGGCTCGGCGAACGCGGGAACGCCGAGACCGTGGTCGGCGTCGGGGCCGTCGAGCGCCGCCCACTCCCGGTCGGCGGCGGGTTCCGGCTCCGGAAGCGGGGCCCAGTCCACGGTGAACAGCGAGTCCGCGGGCACGGCGCCCGTGCTGGGCCGGGCGAACGGCCGGGTGAGCAGCCTGCCCGCGCGGAACACGAGGGTTCCCTCGTGGTCGACGGCGGTGATCGACATCGCGTCGGACCCGGCCGGGGCGAGGCGGACGAACAGCTCCCGGGCGCCGTGTGCGTGCAGTTCGGCGTCGGACCACAGGAACGGCAGCCCCGGCTCGTCCCCACCGGCCAGCGTCATCGCCTGGCAGGCCGCGTCCAGCAGCGCGGGATGCAACTGGAACCCGTCGGTGGGGACCGTGTCGTCCAAGGCGACCTCGGCGAACAGCTCGTCACCTGACCGCCAGGCCGCGCGCATGCCACGGAACGACGCGCCGTACCGGTAGCCGGCGCTGTTAAGTGCACCGTAGAAGTCGTCCAGTGCGACCGGTTCGGCGTCCGGCGGCAGCACCGGCGTCACCGGAGGAACCGGCGACGCCGACGCCGAGAGCCGGCCGGTGGCGTGCCGCGCCCAGTCGTGCTCGCCCCGGCTGTGCACGGAGAACGGCCGGTCCCCCGACGCGTCGGGGCCGTGTACGGTCAGTTGGATCCGGATGTCGCCACCGGTCAGTACCAGCGGTGTTTCCAGGACGAGTTCGGCGACTCCATGGCAGCCGGTCTCGTCGGCGGCCCGGACCGCCATCTCCAGGAACGCGGTGCCCGGCAGCAGCACCGAGTCCCGCACCACATGGTCGGCCAGCCATGGGTGGGTCCGGGTGGAGAGGGCGCTGGTGAACACCACGTCCGAGGAGCCCGCGAGCTCCTCGGCGGGGCCCAGCAGCGGGTGGGTCTGGCCGGGGCGCCGCGGCGGCTGGGCAGTCGGCCAGAAGCGCTTGCGCTGGAAGGCGTACGTCGGCAGCGCGACGGCCCTGCCGCCGGGCAGCGCGGGGCGCCAGTCGACCGCCACCCCGTGGGTGTGCGCATCGGCGAGCGAGCGCAGGAAGCGGTCCATGTCGCCGTCGTCGCGGCGCAGCGACGCGACGGTGTGCACGGGCTGGTCCAGCGCTTCCGCCGTCTGGTGGAGGGCCGCGGCCAGCAGCGGGCGCGGGCTCATCTCGATGAACACCGTGTGCCCGTCCTCGATCAGCCGGCGGCCGGCCGTCTCGAACAGCACCGGGTCGCGCAGATTGCGGTACCAGTAGGGCGCGTCGAGGGCCGCGGTGTCCAGCCTCCCCCCGGTCACCGTGGAGTAGAACGGGACGTCGGCGCCCTGGGGGCTCAGTCCGGCCAGCTCCGCGAGCAGCGCGTCCTCGGCCGCCTCGACGGCGGAGGTGTGCGAGGCGTAGTCCATCGGCACCCGTTTGGCCGCGGGCACCGCTTCCAGCACGCGCTCGAGTGCGCTGTTGGCCCCGGCGACCACCGTGGACGAGGGCCCGTTGAACGCGGCGATCTCGACGCCGTCGAAGCGGATGTGTTCGGCGGCGACCGGAACGGACAGCACTCCATGGTCGCCGGACAGGCGGTCGGCGATCACCCTGCCGCGTCGCACGACCGCGACCGCCGCCTGTTCGACGGTCAGCGCGCCCGCCACGCACGCCGCGGCGTACTCACCGAGGGAATGCCCGACCACGGCGGCCGGGGTCACGCCGTAGGACTCCCACAGCCGGGCCAGCGACACCATGACCGCGAACAGGGCGGGCTGGACGACGTCGGCCCGCCGCAGCATGTCCTCCTCGCCGAGCACCTCCAGCAGGTCCCAGTCGGCCTCGGTGGCCATCGCCCGCGCGCACTCGGCCATCGAGGCCGCGAACACGGGCGAGGACTCGATCAGCGCGCGTCCCATCCCGGCCCAGCTGGAGCCCTGGCCGGGGAAGACGAAGACGGGGCGCGGGTCCTGGGCGGCGGCCACGGCGGAGACCACCGACGGGGTGGTGGTGCCCGTCGCCAGCGCGGTGAGTGCGGCGGCCAGTTCGGCGCGGTCCCGGCCGAGGGCCACGGCCCGGTGGGATTGCTGCGAGCGCGTGGTGACCAGGGACCAGCCGATGTCGACCGGATCGGTCCCGCCGTCCAGCAGCGCGGACAGCCGCCTCGCCTGCTCCGCGAGGGCGTCCGGCCCTCGGCCGGACACGGCCAGCGGAATCAGCGCCGTCTCCGCGGCCGCCCGCGGCTCGACGGGCGGTGGGGTGTCCGCCTCCAGCACGACGTGCGCGTTGGTGCCCGAGATGCCGAACGCGGAGACCCCGGCCCGGCGCGGTGCGCCGGTTTCGGGCCACGGGGTCCTGCCGCGGGCCAGTTCGACGCTGCCCGCCGTCCAGTCCACATGGGACGACGCCGTGCCGGCGTGCAGGGTCGCGGGCACCGTGCCGTGGTGCAGGGCCAGCGCCGTCTTGATCACGCCCGCGACGCCGGCGGCGGCCTGGGTGTGGCCGATGTTGGACTTCAGCGTCCCGATGAGCAGCGGCCGTGCCCGGTCCTGCCCGTAGGCCGCCAGCAGGGCGTGGGCCTCGATCGGGTCGCCGAGTGGTGTCCCGGTGCCGTGCGCCTCGACCACGTCGATGTCCCGCGGGGACAGGCGCGCGTTCGCCAGGGCCTGGCGGATGACCTCCCGCTGGGCACGGCCGTTGGGCGCCGACAGGCCGTTGGACAGGCCGTCCTGATTGATCGCCGAGCCACGCACCACGGCCCATACGCGGCGCCCCGCGGCACGGGCGTCGGACAGCCGCTGGAGCACGAGCATGCCCGCGCCCTCGGCGAATCCGGTGCCGTCGGCGGAGTCGGAGAACGCCTTGCACAGGCCGTCGGGGGCCAGTCCGCCCTGGCGGGAGAACTCGGTCAGGCCCGTGGGGGTGGTCATGACCGTCACCCCTCCCACGAGCGCCGTGGCACACTCGCCGTTCCGCAGGGACTGCGCGGCCAGGTGCAGGGCGACCAGCCCGGAGGAGCACGCGGTGTCGACGGTGACGGCGGGTCCCTCGAGTCCGAGCGCGTACGCCACCCGGCCGGAGAGCACCGAGCCCGCGCTGCCCGTGCCCGCGTGACCGGCGGCGCTGTCGGCCGCGGCCCCGGTCAGGAGCGCGTAGTAGTCCTGGCCGGTGCTGCCGAGGAACACGCCGGTGCGGCTGCCGGCCAGGCTGCCGGGCGCGATGCCGCCGTGCTCGAGCGCCTCCCACGAGGTCTCCAGGACCAGCCGCTGCTGCGGGTCCATGGCCATGGCCTCCCGGGGGGAGATCCCGAAGAACTCCGCGTCGAAGGCCGCGATGTCGTCCAGGTAGGAGGCCGTGGTCACACAGTCGGCGGGCAGTGCGGCGAGGTCCCACCCCCGCTCGGGCGGCGGCGGTCCCACCGTGGTGCGTTCCTCGGCGAGCAGGTCCCACAGCTCGTCGGGCGAGGTGACGCCGCCGGGGAGGCGGCAGGCCATTCCGACGATGACGACGGGGTCGGTGGTGAGGTCCGGGCCGGCCACCGGGTGCGCCGGGGTCCCGTCAGGACTGCCGCCACCGAGCTCCGCGCGCACGTGGTCGGCGAGCGCGGCGGGCGTCGGGTGGTCGTAGACCACGGTGGTCACCAGGGACAGCCCCGTCGCGGCGTTGAGGCGGTTGCGGAACTCGACGGCGGTCACCGAGTCGAATCCCAGTTCGTTGAACGGCCGGTACGGCTCGACCCGCGTCCCGGAGGCGTAGCCGAGGACCGCCGCGGTCTGGGCCCGTACGACCGCGAGCGGATCGGTGGCCTCCGCCGGAGCGGTCTCGGTGGTGAGCAGCGACCTGACCTCGGGGATCTGCGAGAGCGCCGGGTTCGGCCGGGACGCGGTGACCGCCGTGTGGTAGCGGTCCCACTCGATGTCGGCCAGCACGATCGCGGCGTCGCCGTGTTCCACTGCCGTCCGCATCGCCGCCGTGGCGTCCCGCGGGGACATTCCCGGTACTCCGTGCCGTCGCGCGGCCTCTCCGAGGGGGCCGTCGCCCATGCCGTCCCCGGCCCACACCCCCCAGCCGATCGACGTGGCCGGCAGCCCCTCGGCCCGCCGCTGTTCGGCCAGCGCGTCCAGGTAGGCGTTGGCCGGTGCGTAGGTGCCCTGGCCCGCGGCGCCGACCGTGCCGGCGAGCGAGGAGAACAGCACGAACGCGTCGAGGTCCAGGTCGCGGGTGAGCTCGTGCAGGTTGGCCGCGCCCCGTGCCTTGACCGCCAGGACCCGGTCGAACTGCTCCATGGTCAGGGTGTCGATCGCGGCGTCGTCCAGTACGGCGGCGGTGTGCACCACGGTGCGCAGCGGTGCCGCCGGGTCGATGGAGTCGATCACCCGGGCGAGGGCGGCGCGGTCGGACAGGTCGCAGGGGACGATGCTGAGTCGCGTGCCCGAGTCGGCGAGGTCCGAGGCCAGTTCGCGCGCGCCGGGAGCGTCCGTCCCGCGCCTGTTCACCACGATCACGTGCTCCGCGCCCTCGGCCGCCAGCCACCGCACGACATGGCTGCCGAGCCCTCCGGTGCCACCGGTCACCAGGGCGGTGTCGCGGACCTGCCAGTCTCCTCCGCTCTCCGGATCCACGGGGGCGCGCACGATCCGCCGTCCGAACGCTCCGTTGCGGTCGATGCGGACCTGGTCCTCGTGGGTGTCGCCCAGCAGCACGGCGGCGATCCGGCGTTGGCCGGTGTCATCCAGCGGCTGCGGCAGGTCGATGAGGCCGCCCCAGGCGCGCGGCCGCTCGAACCCGGCCACCCTGCCGAATCCCCAGGTCATCGCCTGCGCCGGGGATCGTGTCGCGTCCCTGGTCACACACCACAGCGGTGCTTCGACGCCCGCCGCGCCCAACTGCCGCACCAGCCGCACGGTCCGGGCGAAGCCCGCGGGGACGGCGGGGTGGTCCGGCTCGGGGTCCTCGTCGTGGGCCAGCAGCGCGAGGACGCCGGTCGGCTTGGGTACGGCGGCGAGGTCGAGCTCGCCCGGCGCCCGGACGACCACCCCGGCGCCGTACCGCCGCAGCGCGTCGAGGACGCTGTCGGACCAGGCATCGGCCCCGTCCATGACGACCAGCCAGGTACCGGCCAGGACCGGATCGGCGGACAGCCGCAGCGGCGTCCAGTCGGTCCGGTACCGCAACCGGTCGAGGGGGCTCGCCGCGGGTGCGGGGTCCCCGGTCGTCCGCTCCTCGGGGGCCACCCAGTAGCGCTCGCGCTGGAACGGGTACGTCGGCAGGTCCACGGCGCGGGCCTCGGGCAGCGCCGCGGTCCAGTCCACCGGCAGGCCGTGCAGGTCGGCGGCGGCCAGCGAGGCGAGCATCCGGTGCAGCCCGCCGTCGTCGCGGCGCAGGGTGTCCAGCACCGGGCCCGCGGCGGTGATGTGCGCGAGCACCGGGTGCGGGCTGACCTCGACCATGAGCCCGTGTCCGTCCGTCACGAGGACGTCCACCGTGTCGGCGAAGTTCACCGTCCGCCGCAGGTTGCGGCACCAGTACCCGGCGTCCAGTTCCTCGGTGTCCAGGCGGGAGGTGGTCACCGTGGAGTAGAACGGCACCTTCCCCGGGCGGGGCCGGACCGGTGCCAGCGCCTCCAGCAGATCGGCCTCGATCCCGTCGACATGGGGCGAGTGGGCGGCGAAGTCCACCCCGGCGAGCCGCCAGCGCATGATCCCGGCGGCGGACAGCCGGCGCTCGAAGGCGTCCAGCGCCGCCGGGTCACCGGAGACGGTCACGTTCTGCGGCCCGTTGACGGCCGCGATGGACACGGCGTCCGTCCCGTCGTCCGCCAGCAGTTCGCGCACGCGGTCCGGCGAGGCCATCACCGTCATCATCGCCCCGCGCCCGGACAGCCGTTCGTGGATGAGGCGGCTGCGCAGCGCCACGACACGGGCGCCGTCCTCCAGGGACAGGCCACCGCTGACGCAGGCGGCGGCGATCTCGCCCTGGGAATGGCCGATCACCGCGGCGGGCTCGACACCGAACGAGCGCCACAGCGCGGCGAGCGAGACCATGACCGCCCACAGCGCCGGCTGTACGACCTCGGCCCGGGCCAGCGCCCGCTCGTCGGACAGCGCCTCCCGCAGCGGCCAGTCGACGTACGCGGACAGCGCCCGCTCACACTCCCGCATGGCCTCGGCGAACACCGGTGACTCGTCCCACAGCCGAGCGCCCATCGCGGTCCACTGGGAGCCATGTCCGGGGAAGACGAACGCGACCCGCTCCCGGCGGGGCGGGCGGGCGGCGCCGAGCGACCGCTCCCCCAGGGCGACGGCGTGCAGCGCCTCGAGCGCCTCGGCACGGCTCCGCACCGGCAGCACGGCCCGGTGCGGAAACCGCGCGCGCGTGGTCGCCAGCGTGAACGCGACATCGGCGAGCGGCTCCTCGCGCTCGAGCAGATGCGCGCGCAGCCGGGCCGCCTGGGCCCGCAGGGCGCCGTCGGTCCTGCCGGACAGGATGAACGGCACCGGGCCGGAGAGCTCGGTGCGGGGCCGTTCCTCGGGCGCGGGAACGCTCTCGACGATGACGTGCGCGTTGGTCCCGCTGATCCCGAACGAGGAGATACCGGCCCGGCGCGGGCGGTCGGCGGCGGGCCACGGCCGGGCCTCGCGCAGCAGGCGCACCGGTCCGGTGGACCAGTCGACGTGCCGGGACGGCCGGTCGGCGTGCAGGGTCTTCGGCAGCCGGCCCGCGCGCAGCGCCTGCACCATCTTGATCAGGCCGACCAGACCGGCGGCCGACTGCGTGTGCCCGACATTGGACTTCACCGAGCCCAGCCACAGGGGGTGCTCGCGGTTCCGGCCGTAGGTGGCCAGCAGGGCGTCCGCCTCGATCGGGTCGCCCAGGGTGGTGCCCGTACCGTGCGCCTCGACGGCGTCGACCTCGTCGGCACGGACCCCCGCGTCGGCGAGTGCCTGCCGGATCACCTCCTCCTGAGCGGCGCCGTTGGGCGCGGACAGCCCGTTGGAGGCGCCGTCCTGGTTGATCGCGGACCCGCGCACCACGGCGAGTACCGGATGTCCGAGCCGCTGGGCGTCGGACAGCCGCTCGACGAGCACCGCCGCGACGCCCTCGCCGAAGTTGGTGCCGTCGGCGGCGTCGGAGAACGCCTTGCAGCGTCCGTCGGCGGCCAGGCCGCCCTGCTTGGCGATTTCGACGAAGCCGTAGGGCGCGGACATCACCGAGACACCGGCGACCAGCGCCTTCGAGCAGTCGCCCGTGCGCAGCGCCTGGGTGGCCAGGTGCAGGGCGACCAGGCCCGAGGAGCAGGCGGTGTCGACGGTGACGGCGGGCCCGCGCAGGCCGAAGGTGTAGGCGATCCGCCCGGAGGTGACGCTCGGCGCGGTACCGGTGGCGACATAGCCCTCCGCGGCGTCCGGGTTGTCCAGGAGGCGGATCAGGTAGTCGCCCGGTCCCGCGCCGACGAATACGCCCGTGCCGCTGTCCCGCAGCGCGTCGGGCGCGAACCCGGCGCGTTCGAACACCTCCCAGGCGGCCTCCAGCAGCAGCCGCTGCTGAGGGTCCATCGCGGCCGCTTCGCGGGGGGAGATGCCGAACAGGTTCGCGTCGAATCCGCCCACGTCGTCGACGAAGTAGGCGTCCGTGACGAAGGGGCTGAGGGACTCCAGGTCCCAGTTCCGGTCCCGGGGCAGCGGCGTGAGCACGTCCGCGCCGGAGTCGACCAGCTGCCACAGCTTCTCCGGCGAGTCGGCCCCGCCGGGCAGCCGGCAGGCCATCGCCACCACGGCGATCGGCTCCGTGGCCGCTTCGGTCAGGGCCCGGTTGTGCTCCCGCAGTCGCTCGGCCTCCTTGACCGATGAGCGCAGCGCGTCGACGAGGCGGTCGGGTGAGACGGTCATGTCGGTCATCCTTCGGATGTGTGCGGTTCGGCCGTGCCGAGCGCGAGGGACATCAGCTCCTCCACGCCGAGGCCGTCGATGTCCACGTCGGTCAGCGCCCCGTCGCGCCTTCGCTCCTCCCCGGCCTGCTCCGACGCCGCGTCGGCCTGAGGCGCCTCGGCCTCGGGCGCCTCGGCCTCGGGAAACAGCTCGGCGGCCAGCTTCCGGGCCAGCGCCTGGGGGCTGGGGTGGCTGAACACCGTCGTGGCGGGCAGCCGGAGCCCCGTGGCCGCGTTGAGGCGGTTGCGCAGTTCGACCGCGCTGAGCGAGTCGAAACCGATTTCGCCGAACGCCCTCAGCGGGTCCACCCGGTCGGCGTCGTGCCCGAGAACCGCGGCCGTGTGCGCGCACACCAGGTCGGTCAGCACCGGTACCCGCTCGGCGGCGGGGACATCGGCCAGCAGGTCGGCGGTCGAGGTCTCGGCCACGGGCGTCGCGGCGACCACCCGGCGGACCCGGCGGCGCACCAGGTCGCGCCACAGCGGCGGCGGTTCCGTCTCGCCGGACGGATCGACGTCGATGGGCAGCAGCAGTGCCTCGTCGCGGGAGAGCGCCTGGTCGAACAGGTCGAGCGCGGCCGCCGCGGACAGCGCGCGAACACCGGAACGGGCGATTCGCGCCCGGCCGGTCTCGCTGAGCGTCGCGGTCAGTTCGCTGGTGTCCGCCCAGAGCCCCCAGGCCAGCGACTGCGCGGGCAGGCCCTCGGCGGCCCTGCGTGCGGCCAGCGCGTCGAGGAACGCGTTGGCGGCGGCGTAGTTCGCCTGCCCGGCGTTGCCGGTGACGCCCGCCGCCGAGGAGAACATCACGAAGCCCGCGAGGTCGTCCGGCCGGGTCAGCTCGTCGAGTACCGCGGCGCCGTCGACCTTGGGGCGGAACACCGCGTCGACGTCGGCCCGGTCGAGCGACCCGACCAGACCGTCGCTGAGGGCACCGGCGGCGTGCACGACGGCGGTGAGGGGACGCTGCGGCGGTATCGCGGCCAGGACGCCGCGCACCGCCTCCCGGTCGGCGACGTCACAGGCCGCGAAGGTCACCGAGGACGCGCCGAGGGCGGTGAGCTCCGCCTCCAGCGCGGCGGCCGTCTCCGCGTCCCTGCCCCGGCGGCTGAGCAGCAGCAGATGCCGGACCCCGCGCTCGGCGACCAGGTGCCGGGCGAGTACGCCGCCCAGCGTGCCGCTCGCGCCGGTGAGCAGCACCGTCCCCGCCGGATCCCACGGCCGGGGCACGGTGAGGACGACCTTGCCGACGTGGCGCGCCTGGCTGACGTACCGCAGCGCCTCCGCGGCGCGGCGGACGTCCCACGCGCGGACCGGCAGCGGGGTCAGCGCGCCCCGCCCGATCAGGGCGGCCAGTTCGGCCAGCATGGCCTGGATCCGGTCGGCACCGGCGTCGAGGACCAGGTCGAACGCCCGGTAGCGCACCGAGGGGTGGTGCAGGCCGACCTCGTCGGCGTCGCGGATATCGGTCTTGCCCATCTCCAGGAACCGGCCTCCCTCGGCGGTCAGCCGCAGGGAGGCGTCGACGAACTCGCCGGTCAGCGAGTTCAGTACGACATCGATCCGGCGCTCTCCGAGCACCTCCCGGAAGGCGTGCTCGAACCGGGTGGTCCGCGAGGACGCCAGATGGGAGGCGCTGACACCGGCGGCCCGCACCTCGGACCACTTCGCCGGGCCGGCCGTGGCGAACACCTCGGCCCCCAGGTGCCGTGCGATCTGTACGGCGGCCATGCCGACGCCGCCGGCCGCCGCGTGGATCAGCACCCGGTCACCGGGGCGGACGCCTCCGAGGTCGGTGAGCCCGTAGTAGGCGGTGAGGAAGGCGACCGGCGCCGCCGCTCCCTGGGCGTACGTCCAGCCGGTGGGCAACGGCACCAGCGTGCGGTGGTCGGCCATGGCGACCGGCCCGGCGTAGGCGCCGGTGACCAGCCCCATCACCCGGTCGCCGACCGAGAGGCCGGTGACGCCCGGCCCGACCTCGGTGACCACACCGGCCGCCTCGCCGCCCGCGGGCCGGTCCCCACCGGGCACCACGTCGAGGGCGACCAGGACTTCCCGGAAGTTGACGCCCATCGCGCGTACGGCCAGGCGGACCTGGCCCTCCCCCAGTGGCGCCAGCGCGTCGGGCGCGGGCACGATGCCCAGGTCGTCCAGGGTGTGCGCGGAGTCCAGGTCCACGCTCCACGCCTCGGCGCCCGCCGGCACGGTGAGGGCGGGAAGGGGGGCGTGCTCCGCGAGACGGGGCACGAACAGCCCGTCGCCCCGCACGGCGACGACGGGCTCGTCACCGGGGACGACGACGGCGGCGGGCGGCAGCGCCGGCGGATCGGCGTCGGGATCGAGGTCGATGACCAGGAAGCGCCCCGGATGCTCGCTCTGCGCCGAACGGATGAACCCCGCGGCGGCGGCCGCGGCCGGATCGGGCCCCCGGCGCTGGCCGGCCGGGAACGCTCCCCTGGTCACGAACGCGAGCGTCGCGTCGGCGAAGGTGTCGCCGGACAGCCACGTCCGGATGGCGGCCATGGCGTGTCCGGTGAGCTCGTACCCGTCGGCCACCGCGTCGCCGGACCGCGGCACGAGAGGCAGCAGTACGACATCGGGCGCGGTGCCGGTGCCCATCGCGGCCGCCAGCGCGTCCAGTCCGGCGTACGGGTGGGCGTCGAGACCGTCGAAGGGGGACGGGGCGGATTCGTCGGGCTCCGGCCAACCCGGAAGGACGGCCGTCCTCGGCGGGGGCGAGGTGTCCGCGGGCGCCGGTATCCGGGTGTCCACGGGCGCCGGTACCCAGTCGACGCGCAGCAGCCTCGCGGTCGATCCGCGGTGGGTGGACAGCGGCCTGCCGGCGGGGAGCTTCATGGTGACGACCTCGCCGATGGCCAGCACCTGGACGCCTAGGGAGTCGGTGGCCAGCAATGACACACCGCTGTCGCCCCGGGGCTCCATCCGCATCCGCAGCGCGCGGGCGCCGGAGGCGGACACCGAGATGTCCGACCAGGTGAACGGCAGGAACGTCTCGCCCTCCGCCAGGCTGCCGTGCGCCATCACCTGCAGTGCCGCGTCCAGCAGGACGGGATGGAGCACGAAGCCCTCGGGGGAGGCCCCTTCCGGCAGGGCGATCTCCGCGTAGCGCACCTCCCCCTCGCGCCACACCCGTCGCACCCCCTGGAACATCGGCCCGTACCGGAGGCCGTCCGCCGCGAGGGCGTCGTAGAAGTCGCCCAGGTCCGCCTCGACGGCGCCCGGGGGTGGCCATGCCTCCCAGCCCGGGGGTGCCGGGGCGGGTTCGCGGGCCACGGTCGCGGTCGCGTGCAGCACCCATGCCGTCGAGGTGCCCGCCGCGCGCGAGTGCACCGTCACCTCGCGGCGCCCGGCGCGGTCGCCTCCCACGGCCACCTGGACGTCGACCCGCTCATGGCCTTCGAACACCAGCGGTGTGTGCAGGGTCAGTTCCTCGATGCGCCCGCAGTCGGCCTCGTCCGCCGCCCTGAGCACCATCTCCACGAAGCCCGCGCCGGGGAACATCACCGAGCCGAGCACGGTGTGATCGACCAGCCAGGGGTGGGAGTCGATGGACAACGAGCCGGTCAGCACGGTGTCCCCGGTCTCGGCGACCTCCAGCACCGCGCCGAGCAGGCCGTGTTCGGCACCGGCCAGGCCGACCGTGGACACGTCGCCGCCCCCGGCGTCGGTGAGCCAGTAGCGCTCACGCTGGAAGGCGTAGGTGGGCAGGTCGACGAAGGCGGGCGGGCGGTCCGCCCACAGCGGTCCGAAGTCCACCGCCGCGCCACCGGCGAACGCCGCGGACAGCGCACGCAGAAACTGGTCCATGCCACCGGACCGGCGGCGCAGCGTGCCCACCGTCGTCGCGGGAACGCCTTTCTCCGCGAGTGTGTCCTGCACCCCGAGCAGCACTACGGGATGGCTGCTGACCTCGATGAACGTGTCGAAGCCCGCATCGGAGAGGCCACGTACCGCGGAGTCGAGGCGAACGGGTCGGCGCAGGTTCCGCAGCCAGTACTCGGCGTCCAACGCGGCGGCGGGCTCGAACCGCCCGGTCACCGTGGAGAAGAACGGCACCGTGGCCTGGCGGGGAGTGATGGTGTCCAGGGCGCGCAGCAGTTCGTCGGCGAGGATGTCGACCTGCGCGGAGTGGGAGGCGTAGTCCACGTCGATCCGCCGGGCGGGTACGTCTTCTCGTACGCAGTGGGACATCAGCTCGTCGAGGTCCTCGGGCGCGCCGGATACGACTACCGAGAGCGGGCCGTTGACCGCCGCGATCGACAGCTCCGCGTCCCGGGCCGCGAGCAGGTCCTCCACCTCGGCCAGGGGCAGCGGCAGCGACATCATCCCGCCGCGCCCGGCCAGTTCCTGCGCGATCAGCTTCGACCGCACGCACACCACCCGCGCGGCGTCCTCCAGCGACAGCGCTCCCGCCACACACGCCGCCGCGATCTCCCCCTGCGAATGACCCACCACCGCCGCGGGCTCCACACCGAACGAGCGCCACAACCGCGCCAGCGACACCATCACCGCGAACAGCACGGGCTGCACCACATCCACCCGCCCCAGCGCCTTCTCATCACCCAACACATCCGCCAGAGACCACTCCACGAACGGCGCCAGCGCCGCCGCACACTCCTCCATCGCCGCGGCGAACACCGGCGATTCCCCCCACAACGCCACCGCCATCCCCACCCACTGCGCCCCCTGCCCCGGGAACACGAACACGGCGTCGTGCGCCTCCGCGCGGGCGGTGCCGGTGACGACGTCGGCGCTGGGCTGCCCGTCGGCCACGGCACGCAGGGCGGCGCGCGCCTGGGCGACGGTGCTCACGACCGACACCGCGCGGGTGCGCAGCGTCGCCCTGGTGGTGCTCAGCGCACGGGCGAGGTCGATCAGGTCGTGGTCGGCCAGGTCGTGGTCGGCCAGGTCGTGGTCGACGACGTCGAGCAGCCGTTCGGCCTGCGCCCGCAGCGCCGCCGGGGTGCTGGCCGTGAGCACCAGCGGCACCACGGCGTTGTCCGGCCGGGACGGCCCGGTGCCGGGACCCGGTGCCTCGGGCCGCGCGGCGGGTTCCGGTTCGGCCTGTTCCAGGATCAGATGCGCGTTCGTACCCGACGCCCCGAAGGAGGAGACGGCGGCGCGGCGGGGGCGGTCCACCACAGGCCACGCACGCGCCTGGGTCAACACCCGCACCGATCCCCACTCCACCTTCGAAGAAGGCACCTCCACATGCAACGACCGCGGCAACACCCCACACCGCAACGCCATCACCATCTTGATCACACCAGCCAC
>NZ_JACVYG010000061.1:0-61666 GCF_014712245.1 Streptomyces sp. 5-10 | reverse complement strand
GCCTTGACGGAAGACATAGAGGCACCCCCCCGTACAGCGACAGCCCCTTGGGAGAAGAAGCCATGCAGCAACCGCAGCCGCCCGTGCCCGCGCGGCGGAACGTGGGACAGGAGGCGCCATGCGCGTGATCGGGCTGATGTCGGGCACTTCCTACGATGCCATCGAAGCAGCCGCCGCCGACCTCACCCTGGACGGCGACATTCTGCGCCTGCGGCCTCTCGGTCACCTCTCCCGGCCCTACCCCGGCGACCTGCGCGACCTGATCGCCGCCACCCTCCCGCCGGCGGCCACCACTGTCCAGGCCGTCTGCGCCCTGGACACCGGCATCGGCCAGGCCTTCGCCGCCGCCGCCCGACACGCTCTGCACGAACTCTGCGACGGCAGTGCCGACCTGGTGGTCTCGCACGGCCAGACCATGCACCACTGGGTGGAGGACGGCACCGTACGCGGCACCCTCCAACTCGGTCAGCCGGCCTGGATCGCGGAAGCGACCGGCCTTCCCGTCGTCTCCGACCTGCGCAGCCGGGACGTCGCCGCCGGTGGCCAGGGCGCCCCACTGGTCGCCATGACCGACACACTGCTCCTGCGTGCCCTGCCCGGCACCCCCGCCGCACTCAACCTGGGCGGCATCGCCAACATCACCGTCGTCGCACCCGGCACCGACCCCCTGGCCTTCGACACGGGGCCGGCGAACGCCCTTCTGGACGCCGCCGTACGGCACTTCACCGCGGGCGCCGCCGCCTACGACGAGGACGGCCGCGGGGCCGCCGCCGGCCGAACCGATCCCGACCTCCTCGCCTTCCTGCTGAACGACCCCTACTACCGCAGGCCCGCACCCAAGAGCACCGGCAAGGAACACTTCCACCTGCCCTACCTGCGAAGGGCCCTCGACGCCGTGGCCACGCCCCGGCCCGACGACGTCCTGGCCACCCTGACCCGGCTCACCGCCGTCACCGTCGCGGACGCCTGCCGCGGTCACGGCGTCACCGAACTCGTCGTCTCCGGCGGCGGCGTCCGCAACCCGGAGCTGATGCGTACGATCATCGAGGAACTGCCGGGCGTGCCGGTCCGCTCCAGCGACGCCTTGGGCCTGCCCTCCGACGCCAAGGAGGCCCTGGCCTTCGCCGTCCTCGGCTTCCTCACCGTCAACGGCCTGCCCGGTACGTTCCCCTCGGGCACCGGGGCCCGCCGCGCCACGCTCCTCGGCAGCATCACGCCCGGCCTGCTGCCGCTGCGCCTGTGCGACCCCGCCGCACACCCGCCACGCCTGCTGCGCATCACGCACTGACCCCCACCCCGGCATCGAGGACCCATGACCCCCTCCACCCCGACTGCCCCCGCGCCGCCTGCCCCGGAAGGGGACGCCCGCCTGGCCAGGCTTCTGGCCGCGTGCGTCAGCGACCCGTCCAGGGTGACGACCGATGTGCCGCGCAGGGCCGCGGTCGCCCACGACGCCTCGCCGTACCTGTGCACGCCGCGCGCCGTGGTGCGCGTCGCGTCGGCGGCCGAGGTGGGCGCCCTGATGGCCGGGGCCGAAGCGGCCGGGCTGCCGCTCACCCTGCGCTCGGGCGGCACCAGCCTGGCCGGGCAGGCGAGCGGCGACGGCATCCTCGTGGACGTCCGCAGCCACTGGCGCGGCGCGGAGGTCCTCGACGAGGGTCGGCGCATCCGGCCGCAACCGGGCCTGACGGTGCGCCAGGCCAATGCGCGCCTCGCCCGGTACGGGCGCCGGCTCGGCCCCGACCCGGCCGGCGAGTCCGCCTGCACCATCGGCGGCCTGATCGCCAACAACTCCAGCGGCAGGAACTGCGGCACGCGGGACAACGCCCACCGCACCATGGAGTCCCTGCGGTTCGTGCTGCCGTCCGGGACCGTGATCGACACCGCGGCCCCCGACGCCGACGAGGCACTGCGCGCCCGCGAGCCCGAACTCCTCGACGAAGCCACCGCCCGATCCACGGAGGTCACACCATGAACCTGTCCCGACGGAATCTGCTGGCCGCCGGCTCCGCCGCGGGGGCCCTGACGGTCACGGGCGCGGCCGCCGCCGCACCGGCCGCCGCGGCGCGGGGCAACGGCCACCGGCCGCGTACCGGCTTCGAACGCCTCGCCGAGGACGGATACGCAGCGCTCCACGGCCGACGTGTCGGCATCGTCACCAACCCGACGGGCGTGACCCGCGACGTACGCCACATCGTGGACGTGATGCACGCGGACGACCGCGTGAACCTGGTCGCCGTCTTCGGACCCGAACACGGTTTCCGCGGAACCGCGCAGGCGGGCGGATCGGAGGGCCGCTACGACGACCCGGCGACGGGCCTGCCGGTGTACGACACCTATCTCAAGAACGGCGGGCCGCTGGCCGACATCTTCACCGCCTCCGGCGTCGACACCGTGGTGTTCGACATCCAGGACGTGGGCGCGCGCTTCTACACGTACATCTGGACGCTCTACGACTGCATGGAGGCCGCGCAGCTCGCGGGCAAGCGCGTCGTGGTCCTGGACCGGCCCAACCCGGTGACGGGACGCGGCGCGCTCGGCCCCGTGCTGCACAAGGAGTTCGCGTCTTTCGTCGGCCGCCAACCCATCGCCCAGGCGCACGGCATGACGGTCGCGGAGCTGGCACGACTGTTCAACGGCGAGTTCCTGCGGACCCCGGTGCACCTCGAGACGGTGCCCATGACCGGATGGCGGCGCTCGGACTTCCACGACGTCTCCGGTCTGCCCTGGGTGCCTCCCAGCCCGAACATGCCGACACCCGACACCGCCCTCGTCTACTCCGGGACGTGCCTCTTCGAGGGCACCAACATGTCGGAGGGGCGCGGCACGGCCCGTCCTTTCGAACTGCTCGGGGCCGAGGGCATCGACGCCCGGTGGGCCGAGGCCGCCAACGCCCTCGACCTGCCGGGGGTGGAGTTCCGTGAGGCGTACTTCGCCCCCACGTTCTCGAAGTTCCAGGGGACGACGGTGGGCGGCGTGCAGGTCCACGTCCACGACCGCGACGTGTACGACCCCGTACACACGGGAGTGGCGCTCCTGGTGACCGCGAAGCGTGTGTGGAGCGACTTCGCCTGGCGGCCCGATCACAGCATCGACCGGCTGACGGGCAGCGCGCGGGTCCGCACGATGATCGACGCGGGCGCCGGGGCGGACGAGGTGGCGGCGGCCTGGGAGAGTGAGCTGGCGGTGTTCCGCGGCATCCGCCGCCACTACCTCCTCTACCGCTGACAGCCCGGCCGACCCGGTCCAGGACCTGGCTGGGCCCCGATCAGGGCGTGGCACAGGCCTCGTCGCCGGTCAAGGGTGCGTGCGATGGCCGTCGGGCAGCCAGTGCAGGGCGAACCAGAGTTCCATCCGGACGCCCGGGTCCCGCAGGTCGACGTCGAGGAGTTCGGCGATCCGAGCGAGGCGGTGGCGCACGGTGTTGCGGTGCACCCCCAGGGCTGCCGCGGCGCGGTCCCAGCTGCCGTGCAGGTTCAGCCAGGTCCGCAGGGTGCCCAGGAGGACCGTGGCGCCCGGTGGGCCGGCCTGGTCCAGCGGGGCGAAGCGGGTCCGGGCGAACTCTTGGGCGTCGGCGGGCGCGACGATCGCATCAAGGCTGAGCGGGTCAAAGGAGTGCACGACGGCGGGGGCATCGGTGGCGATCGCGCGCTGCAGGGCGCGCTCGGCCTGGCGGTCGGCTCCTGGCAGGTCGGGGGCGGCCGCGGGCGCGCTGAAGCCGAGGATCCACCCCAGGTCGGCGGCCTGTGCGGGGGCGCTGGGCCGGGTGTCCGGTGCGCTGGGGATCAGCGCTCTCAGACCGGGCCCGTCGATGTACAGGTACGGCGTGCCAAGGGCGGTGCCCAGCGTCGCGAGCTGGGCCGGATCGTCACCGGTCGGCGGTGGCGGTGTGGAGCGTCCGGGGTTGTGCCGTCCGTGGACCACGATCCAGTGCTCGCCGCCCGTTCGGCCGGCGGGGGCCAGGGCGGGCGCCACCTGGGCGGGGGTGGCCCCGAGCATCAGCCGTACCAGCGCGCCGACGCTGTGGGTGTCGGTGCCCAGGGCGTGCCGCGGGCTGGTGAGCAGGGCCAGCAGGACGGTCGCCGTACTGGTCACGTGGCGGTGAACCAGGGTCGGGGCCGCGGTGGTGGCCTGGGCGAGGGCCAGCGGCGTGGTGGCGCCGTCGGCGCCGGGCAGGGTGTGGACGGTCAGGTGGATGCCTCCGTGGTGATCCGCTGCCGCCGCGGGAGGAGCTGGTCTGTGCGCCGTGTGACGTCGGCTGGTGCGCGCGAGGGTGCGTACGGCGAGGTCGCGCACGCGCCGCGGTGCGGGGGCCGGGGGGCGAGGACCGGCGCCGAACAGCTCGTTGCCCTGTGCGTCCAAAAGCACCGCCCAGGCCCCGGTGTGGGCGCTGAGCTGGGCGAGCACGGCCTGGAGCGCATCCGGACGGGCGGCGGCGGAGGCGAGAGCCGACTGAGCCCTGGAGATGTCCCTCAGCTCACGGTTGCGGGCCTCGGCGATGGCGGCGTACGTGGCCTGCCCGACCGCCACGAACGGTGTGGCCGGCGGCAGCCGCAGGAGCGGCAGCCCATGGCGGTCACAGGCCGCGGCGAGTTCGGGTGGAACCTCCTGGTGTACGGGGGCGACACCGAACCCGAGCGCGGCCACCCCGGCGGCGACGACGCGCCGCAGGTAGGTGTCGATACCGTCCGCGGAGCGCGGGAGGCGAACCCCCGCGGTCAGGAGGAGTTCGCCGCCGACGAGGTAGGGCGTGGGGTCCTCGATCTCCGTGGTGCCGACCGTGCTGATACGGCGGTCCTCGGCCGGTCCGGCGACCTGGCGCAGGCCCAGTTCCGGATCGGCCAGCAACACGCTGAGGGGAACGGACGGCTGCTCGGTCTCGGTCATGAGGAGGCATCCTCCCAGCCCGGCGGCACTGCGCGGGAGTGCCGTTTTTATCCAACGGATGACTCCATATTGGATGGAACCCGCACTTCAGCAACACGACGACCGGTGGCTACGGTCGTGTGACCAGCAGGGCACCACCCCGGCCCTTGCCCATGTGCACATCCCCTTGCCTCCCTCTCTCTTCTCCTCGGCACCGCGCCGCCGCCCTCCCCGCCTGGCGCGCAGCGGTTGCCTTCCCCTCGAACAGCCCCTTTGACGGCTTCGCGCGTCAGGCGCCGGCCGCAGCGAATCGGAGGACCCTGATGACCGTCGACTACCTCGTCATGGCCGGATACCTGCTGGGCATCGGCGGCGTGGGCTGGTGGGGCAAGAAACGCGCCGCTTCCAAGAGCGACTTCCTGGTCGCCGGAAGACGCCTGGGCCCCCTCATGTACACCGGCACGATGGCCGCCGTCGTCCTGGGCGGCGCCTCCACCATCGGCGGCGCCGCCTGGGGCGGCACCGTCGCCGGCGTCTACTGTCTCGTCTACGCCCTGGCCGGAGCCTTCATCGGCATGGCCACCAAAGTGCTCTACCCCAACCTGGCCGGCGCCGACGAGGCATTCGCCACCATCGTCAAGCACGCCCTGCCCACCGGGATCAAGGGCCTGGTCCTGGCCGCCGCCCTGTCCGCGATGATGTCCACCGCCAGCGGCGCCCTGATCGCCTCCGCCACCGTCGCCACCAATGACATCTGGGCCCGGCTGCGTCACCGCGGCCGCCACGAGGCCCCCGCCAGCCCGGAGGACAGGGACGAGGTCGGCTCCAACCGCCTGGCCATCGCCATCCTCGGCGTGGCCTCCATGGTCATCGCCTGCCTCCTCGGGGACGTCATCGAGGCCCTCACCGTCGCCTACAACCTGCTCGTCGGCGGCCTGCTCGTACCCATCCTCGGCGGCCTCATCTGGCGGCGGGGAAACCTGCCCGGCGCCATGGCCTCGATGATCGCGGGCGGCGCCACGGTGATCACTTTCATGGTGGCCGACGGACTCCTCGCCAACGAACCGGTCTACTACGGCCTGCTCGCCAGCCTCATCGGCTATGTGGCCGTCAGCCTCGCGACCAAGCCGACCGAAGAAGCCGTCGTCGCGGCATGGCGCCGCCGCCTGGCGGGCGAGCCCGCCGCCACCCCTGAATTCAGCGCGGTCTGATCACACCGACGGCGTCGGCAGCTCACCTCACCGACCCGGACCCCGGGCAAACCGGCCCGGGGCCCCGCCGGCCATCGGGCCCACGACGAAAGGATCACTCATGACCGAAGTGACACTCCGCACCGATCACACCGCCCAGGCCACCTCCGACGAGGAACACCGCCTGCGCCGCGAACTCGCCGCCGTGTACCGCCTGGTGGCCCACTTCCGGATGACCGACCTGATCTTCACGCATATCTCCGTCCGGCTCCCCGGACCCGAGCACCACTTCCTGATCAACCCCTACGGTCTGCTCTTCGAGGAGATCACCGCATCGAACCTCGTCAAGATCGACCTCTCCGGCCACCCCGTCGAGGACACCCCCTACCCCGTGAACCCCGCCGGGTTCGTCATCCACAGCGCCATCCACGCCGCCCGGCCCGACGCCCACTGCGTCCTGCACACCCACACCAGGGCCGGCTGCGCGGTCGCCGCGCAGGAGGACGGCCTCCTCCCGCTCAACCAGATCTCCATGGAGTTCTACGGCAGGGTCGGCTACCACGACTACGAGGGCGTCGCCCTCAACCTCGCCGAACAGCGCCGCCTCGTCGCCGACCTCGCCGACCACCCCGCGATGATCCTGCGCAACCACGGCCTGCTCACCGTCGGCGAAACCCCCGCCCAAGCCTTCCTGCGCATGTACTACCTCGACAAGGCATGCGAGATACAGACCGCGGCCATGGCCGCCGGCTCCGAGCTCATCACCCCCCACCCCGACATCTGCGAACTCACCGCACGCCAACTGGCCGGCGAGGACGACAGCTCCGACCTCCAGGACGACAAGGCGTACGACCTCGCCTGGGCGGCACTGCTCCGGATGGTCGAGCGCATCGCCCCCGACTACAAGGACTGAAGCCCCGGGTTCACGCACAGCTCGTGGAGCTGCTGCCGAAGCACCGGGGCGCCGCGTCAGGCCGGGACCACCGTCAGCCCCTCCGGTGCCGTCACGTTCACCGCTCCGTCCGCCGCCAGAGTGATGGCGAGTTGGGCCCCGCCGACCTGGAGCCCCGTCACCGTCAGCGGGGCGTACGCCCCGGCGAAGGCGGGGGCCACGGTGACCGTGCCGCCCGGGACGTCCGCGTCCAGGCCGAGGGCCGAGCGCAGCACCAGGACCGAGGAAGCGGCCGCCCAGGCCTGGGGGCGACAGGAGGCGGGGTAGGGGGCGGGGTGCGGGCCCGCCGCGGCGCCGTGGCCGGCGAAGAGTTCGGGAAGGCGTCCGGCGAACCCCGCCGACGCCGTCAGCAGGCCCGCCGCCAGCGGCGCCGCCGCGTCCGGGAAGCCGGCCCTGACCAGGCCGTGCACGGCGATCGCGGTGTCGTGCGGCCAGATGGAACCGATGTGGTAGCCGTACGGGTTGAAGCCCACCGAGTCGCTGCTCAGGGTGCGCAGGCCGTGGCCCGCGTCGAGGTCGGGGCCGGTCAACCGGGCGGCCAGCGCCGCGCTCTCCTCCTGGTTCAGCAGGCCCGTGCCCAGAAGGTGGCCGAAGCCCGAGGTGACCGAGTCCACCGGCCGGCCGTCGCGGTCCAGCGCGACCGCCGGGTACGGGCCCTGTGCGTCCTCCACCCAGAAGCGCTTCCGGAAGCGGGTGGCGAGCCCTTCCGCCCATTCCTCCCACGCGTCCGCACCCGGCCGCCCGAAGGCGCGCAGCAGCGCCGCTCCGCCCCGCGCCGCCTCGTACGCGTACGCCTGCACCTCGCACAGCGCGATCGGCGGGTCGGCGAGCCGGCCGTCGCGATGGCGGATGGCGTCACCGGAGTCCTTCCAGCCCTGGTTGGCCAGGCCCCGTCCGGTCCGGTCGACGTACCTGAGGAAGCCGTCGTCGGCCGCGGCCGCCTGGTCGCGGACCCACGCGAGCGCCGACTCGGTGTGCGGCAGCAGCTGTTCCACCTGCTCGGGGGCCAGACCCCAGCGCCAGGCGTCATGGAGCAGGGTGATCCACAGCGGGGTCGCGTCGACCGTGCCGTAGTACACCGGCGGGACGGCGAACGTGTCGGTGAAGTTCTGGGTGCCGCGCCGCACTTCGTGCAGGATCTTCCCCGGCTGCTCCTCCGTGGCGGGGTCGGCCACCGCCCCCTGGCGGCGGGCGAGCGTGCGCAGCGTACCGGCCGCGAGTTCGGTGCCGAGCGGGAGCAGCATGCGGGCGGCCCACAGCGAGTCGCGGCCGAAGAGGGTCAGAAACCACGGGGCTCCGGCGGCCAGGAACTGATCAACGCCGTCCGTGCGCGCCTCCGCGGACCGGGGGTCCATCAGGCGCAGCCGGTCCGCGTCGGCGACCGACTGGTCCAGCCACTGGTCGAAGCGCCGGTCGGCGCTGCGCAGGGTCGGGCTGCGCCACGGTACGGCGTCCGCCGGGGCGGCCGGGAACTGGTCGCCGTCCGCGTACGCCGCCGTGCAGCGCAGCGTCGCCGTCCATGAGGCGCCGGGGTCCAGCTCGACGTCGTACGACAGCCGGCCCTCCGGCGCATCGAGGGCGTCCGGCGCGGGCTCGCCGACCAGGCGTACGGCGAACCCGTCGCGGGACCACACCAGACCGCTGCCCCCGGCGCCTTCCGCGCCTTCGGCCCGCCCCGGCACCGGGTCCAGGACGTGGCCCGACTTCACCCGCTCCATCGGGGCGAGGTCCGTGCCGGCCGTGACCGTGAGCCGGAAACCGACCCGCTGGGTGCCCGCGTTGGTGACCTCGAAGCTCTCCTCCAACCGCCCGGAGGCGACGGTACGGCGACGGTTCAGGGCCACCGCCGGGTCGGGCGTCACCTCGCCGAGCCCCCTCAGGATCGCCCGGAAGTCCGCCCGGTCGGCTCCCCTGAGCCCACCGCCGACCGGCGCCAGGGCGATGGACCCCACCGTGACGGTCAGATGCGACAGCGCCCTGCCGTCGCCGTGGTAGAAGCCGTCCGCACCCCCCTTGAGCTGCCCGTCCGGGCGCGAGATCACAAAGCTCGGCGCGTACAGCGTGACGACCGCGTCGTGCAGGAACGGCTGCAGGTCCGTGGCCACCGAAGTGGGGGTCGTGACCGGTTCGTTGGTGTCCTGGGCCTTGACAGTGGTGTCCAAAGGAGTAGAACCTCTCAGCATTAGATCGATCCAAAGACACTAACGGCCTCTTCAGAGCGCTGGCAATGCCTTTGGAACGCTCAAATCAAGCTCGCAGGACCAGGTTCAGACCCTCGTACGCCGGAGACCCGTATGCCCCGCTCCACCAGCAGTCCCTCGCCCAAGGGCGGCCCGGTGACCCTTGCCATGGTCGCGCGCCGGGCCGGTGTCTCCCCGCAGACCGTGTCCAACGCGATCAACTCGCCGGAGCTGCTGCGCCCCGAGACCCTGGAGCGAGTCCGCGGGGTGATCGATGAGATGGGCTACCGCCCGAGCCGTGCCGCGCAGGCGCTGCGCACCCGCTCCAGCAAGCTGATCGGCTACGGCATCCAGCCCGTTCCGGGGGGCGACACGGCCCCCGTCATGGACCGCTTTCTGCACGCCCTGTCGCAGGCCGCCGACGAGGCCGGCTACCGGATGCTGCTGTTCGCCTGCCCGCCCGGCGGCCCGAGCCTGGAAGGGTACGAGGAGCTGCTCGGCCAGCACGACGTCGACGGCTTCGTGCTCAGCAACACCGCCCGCCAGGATCCGCGCCAGGCGTGGCTGGCCAAGCGGGGCGTACCGTTCGTCGGCTTCGGCCGGATGTGGTCGGGGCGGCAGATCGGTGACTGGGCCGACGTCGACGGTGCCTCGGGCACGGACGCCGCCGTGGAGCACCTGGTCGCACTCGGGCACCGCAGGATCGCCTTCCTGGGCTGGCCGCGCGGCTCCGGCGTCGGTGACGACCGTGCCGCGGGCTGGCAGCGGGCCATGCGCCGGCACGGGCTCCCGACGCGCGGACGGCGCGCGGAGAGCGCGGGGGACGTCGAGGCGGCCCGGATCGCCGTGAAGCCCTTACTGGACGCGGGTGCCACGGCCGTGGTCGCGGCCAGCGACACGCTGGCGCTCGGCTGCTATCACGCGCTGCGCGAGCGGAACGCCGTCCCGGGCCGGGACGTCGCCGTGGTCGGCTTCGACGACTCGCCGATCGCCGGGATCCTCTCGCCCTCCCTGTCCACGGTCGCCCAGCCGCTGGAGGCGGTCGGCAGGGAGTGCGTCCGGCTGCTGCTGGCCCGGATGGCCAACCCGGCGGCGCCACCGGAGCGCGTCCTGCTGGAGCCGTCCCTCGTCGTCCGCGACAGCACCCCGGCGCCGGGCTCCGACGCACCGGCGCCCTGACGCGCCGGCGCCCCGTCGCGTTGGCACTCTGACGACCGGCGCTCTCTCGCGTTGGCGCCGTGAGGCGCCGCGCCCCGAACCTCACCTCTCCTCCACCCCCCTCGAGCCGCACGTACCATCCCGAATCCACGGAGGAAACATGGCCCCCCGCACGGCCACCGCCGCCCTCGTCACCTGCGCGGCGCTCCTGGCCGCCACCGGCTGCTCGTCGAGCTTCGGCGGCGACAAGGAAACACAGCAGGACACCGGCGCCAAACAGCACCTGAAGGTCCTCATAGCCACCTCGGGCGACGCCGAGACCAAGGCGGTCAAGGAGGCCGCGGCCGCGTACGAGAAGCAGTCCGGCAACAAGGTGACCGTCGAAGCCGCCAAGGACATGAACCAGCAACTGGCCCAGTCCTTCGCCGGGCACCGGCCGCCGGACGTCTTCTACGTCAACTCCGACCAGTTCGCGAACTACGCCAAGGGCGACTCCCTCTACGCGTACGGCGACAAGATCAAGGACGCGGACGACTTCGCCGAGCCCCTGCGCACCGCCTTCACCTACGACGGGAAGCTGGTGTGCCTGCCCAAGGACACCTCCACCCTCGCCCTCGCCATCAACACCGACCTGTGGAAGAAGGCAGGGCTGACCGAGAAGGACTACCCCACCTCCTGGGACGAGCTGAGGAAGGTCGCCGGCAAACTCACCGGCGACGGGGTCACCGGCCTGGTCACCAGCGACGAGTACCAGCGCCTCGGCGTCTTCATGAAGCAGGCGGGCGGCTGGATCACCGACGCGAAGCAGACGAAGATGACCGCCGACAGCGCGAAGAACGCCGAGGGGCTCGGCTTCGTGCGGTCGCTGCTGCGGGCCGGCTCGATGAAGTACGCCAAGCAGGTCGACACCAGCTGGGGCGGCGAGGCCCTGGGCAAGGGCAAGGCCGCCATGACCATCGAGGGCAACTGGCTGACCGGTGGCATGAAGCTCGACTACCCCAAGGTGCCGTACAAGGTGGTCCCGCTGCCCGCGGGACCGGCCGGGAAGGCCACGCTGGCCTTCAGCAACTGCTGGGGCGTGGCCGCCGAGAGCGCCCACCGGTCGGCGGCCGTGGACCTGGTGAAGTACCTCAGCTCCGGTGAGCAGCAGCTGAAGTTCGCCGACGGATTCGGGGTGATGCCCTCGCGCACCAGCGCCCTCGCCGAGTACGCCAAGCAGGAGCCGGAAGCCAAGGCCTGGGCCGACGCGGGCGCGTACGCACAGGGCCCGGTGACCGTCGCCGGGTTCGACAAGGTGCTCAGCCAGTTCAACACCCAGCTCCAGTCGCTGCGCACCACGGACCCGAAGAAGATCCTCGCCGACCTGCAGCGCAACGGCGAACAGACCCTCGCGAAGGGCGACTGAGCCGCCATGCCCTTCCGCACCCCCCATCGCACGGCGCGCCGCGTCCCCAGCGGCGCGTCGTCCGGTCCCCGCCCGGCCCCCGGGGCCATCGGCGGGGACCCCCGTACGGTCGGCTCGCCGGGCGCACCTGACGCGTCCGGCGGGTCCGGCCCCAAGGCGGCGCCCCGCACCCCGAACACCCCGCCCGCGGGGCGCCGCCGCGGCGAAGGCGCCTGGGGCTGGCTGTTCGTCAGCCCCATGGTGCTGATCCTCGGCCTGTTCCTGGTGCTGCCGATCCTGATGGCCCTGTGGGTCAGCCTGCTGGACTGGGACGGGCAGTCCAACCCGTTCACCGGGCAGGCGAAGTTCGTGGGCCTGGACAACTACCGGGCGCTGCTCACCGAGGACGGCCTCGACCGCACCCTCTTCGCGACCTCGCTGCGCAACAACGTCTACTACGTGGCGCTGACCGTGCCGCTGCAGACCGGGCTGGCGCTGGTACTGGCGCTGATCGTCAACCAGCGGCTGCTGCGCGCGCGGGGCGCCCTGCGCACCACGTTCTTCTTCCCGTCCGTCACCAGCTCGATCGCGGTCTCCACCGTCTTCCTCTTCCTCTTCCAGGGCAGTGGCGCCGTCAACACGCTGCTGTCCTGGATCGGGGTGAAGGGCCCGAACTGGTTCGCCGACCCACGCGGGGTGCTCTCGGCGCTCCTCGGCGGACTGGGGATCGTCGACCCCGACCACCCCACGGGGGTGCTGGCCGACCACTCCTTCATGGGCCTTTCCTGGTACGAGTGGCTGTCCGGTCCGTCCGTCGCGATGTGCACGATCATTCTGCTGGCCGTGTGGACGACCTCCGGCACCTTCATGCTGATCTTCCTCGCGGCCCTCCAGGACATCCCGCGCGAGCTGGAGGAGGCGGCCGCCATCGAGGGCGTGAACCGCCGCCAGATGCTGCGCCACGTCACGCTGCCCGCGCTGCGGCCGGTGCTCTTCCTCGTCCTCACCCTGGGGACGATCGCCACCTGGCAGGTCTTCGACCAGGTGTATGTGATGGGCCAGGGCGCGCCGGGCAACACGACGCTGACGCCGGCCTTCCTGTCGTACTCGACGGCCTTCGACGACGCCGACTTCGGGCAGGGCGCGGCCATCGCCTTCATCCTGCTCGCGCTGATCCTGTTCATTACCGCCGTGCAGCGCTGGGCGCTGCGGGAGCGCGGTCCCCGCCCCGGGAGGAACCGATGAACGCCCAGGCCACGGCCGCCGCCCAGGCCAAGGCCAAGCCCCCGGCGCGGGGGCGTCCGGTGCTCGGCCGGTTCCCGCTGCCGCTGCGGGTGCTGGGATACGCCCTGGTGGTGGGGGCCGCACTGGTGTACCTGCTGCCGTTCGTGCTCCAGTTGGTGACCGGGTTCAAGACCGACCCGGATGCGGCGGCGCATCCCCTCCAACTGGTGCCCACCACCCCGACGACCGCCGCCTACCAGCGGCTGTTCGGGCTGAGCCAGGCCGGGGACGGGGTGCCGTTCCTGCGCTGGCTGGGCAACTCGGCCTTGGTCGCGGTCCTGGTCACCGCCGGGCGGGTGCTGTTCGACTCGATGGCGGGGTACGCGCTGGCGCGGCTGCGCTTCCGGGGCCGCTCGCTGCTGTTCGGCTTCGTCGTCGGGGTGATGGCGGTGCCCGGGGTGGCGCTGCTGATCCCGAAGTTCCTGGTGCTGAACACCTTCGGGCTGTTCGACACCTACACGGGGATGATCCTTCCGCTGATGGTGGACGCGGCCGGGATCTTCATCATGAAGCAGTTCTTCGAGTCGATCCCCCGGGAGGTCGAGGAGGCCGCGCGGGTGGACGGCGCCGGGGTGATCCGGACCTTCTGGTCGGTGGTGCTGCCGATGGCCCGGCCCGCGCTGATCACCCTGACGATCCTGTCGTTCCAGGGCTCGTGGAACGAGTTCACCCACTTCCTGGTGGCCACGCAGTCCGGCCAGTACGAGACGCTGACGACCGGGCTCGCGCGGTTCGTCTCGGGCGGGCTGGGTGGCGGTACGCAGTACCCGCTGAAGCTGGCGGCGGCCCTGCTGGCGACCCTGCCGGTGGCGGCGCTGTTCTTCTGCTTCCAGCGGTACTTCGTGCAGGGGGCGAACTCGGGGGCGGTCAAGGAATAGCGGTCCGACATTTCAGCCGGTGGGGGCCAGCGGGGCCGTTCGGCCACCGACCGCGGCGGAGAAGTGGTCCGTGACCTGTGCCAGGGCTTCGGCGGTGGCCGGTGCGATGACTGGTGTGCCGTCCTCGGCGATGGTGATGTCCTTGTCGAGGGTGAACCAGCCGGGCACGATGTGCCCCGCGCCCATCGAGCTGAGGACCGGGCGCAGTGCGTAGTCGATGGCGAGCACGTGGGCCGTGCTCCCGCCGGTGGCCAGTGGCAGGACGGTCTTACCGGTCAGGGCGTACTGCGGGAGTACGTCGAGCAGTGCTTTCAGCAGCCCCGAATAGGCGGCCTTGTATACGGGGGTGCCGATCACTATGCCGTCCGCGCGCTCGAACCGGGCCGCGGTGTGAGCGATGGCCGGGTGCCGGAAGTCGGCGGCGAGAAGTGCGTCGGCGGGAAGGGTGCGCACGTCGAGTACGGTCACGTCGTGGCCCTGGAGGCGGAGGCGGTCGTCGAGATGGCGCAGCAGTCGCGCGGTGCGGGAGGTGGCGGAGGGGCTTCCGGAGACGGACAGGATGGCGGCCATGGCGGGACCTTCCAGGAGGGTTGGTGAGGGTGCAGCCGGGCTGGTCAGACTCGCGCTTCGGCGGATGCCCAGCGGTTGACGGGGACGGGCAGCCCGAGATTGCCGCGCAGGGTGTCGGCCGGGTACTCGGTGCGGTACAGCCCACGCTTCTGGAGGATCGGGACGACCCCGTCGACGAAGAGGTCGAGGTCGTCGTCGGTGCGGAAGGCGAGGTTGACGCCGTCGAAGGTGCCGGCGGAGAACCACCGCTCGATGGTGTCGGCGACCGTCTCCGGCGCACCGACGAACGGCGAGCGCCGGAACTCCCCGACCGACTCGGCCACCTGGCGCAGCGTCAGTTTCTCCGCCGTGGCGCGGGCGATGATTTTGGCGGCGCCGGTCCGGCCGCCCTTCTCGGCGAGGTGTGCCACGTCCGGGAACGGCGCGTCCAGATCGTGCACGCTGAAGTCGTAGGCGCCGAAGGAACGGCCGAGGAGTGCGAGATTGCGGTCGAAGTCGTTGTCCTCCTCGAAGATCTCCCGCTCGCGGCGCCGGGCCGCTTCGTCGGTCGCGGCGACGACCGGGCCGCCATGGACGAAGATCTTGATGTGTTCGGGATCGCGCCCGTAGGCGGCGGTGCGGCGCTTGATGTCGGCGTAGTACTCCCGCGCCTGCTCCAGCGAGCCGCCCGGCGCGTAAATGCCTTCGGCGACCCGCGCGGCGAGGTCGCGGCCCTCTTCGGAGACTCCGGCCTGGAAGATCACCGGCTGTCCCTGGGGCGAGCGCGAGAGGTTGAGCGGGCCCGCCACCTTGAAGTGCTCGCCCTCATGGTCGAGTCGGTGCAGCTTGGACGGGTCGAGGAACACGTTGCGCTCGACGTCGGCGGGGAAGGCGTCGTCCTCGTAGGAGTCCCACAGACCGCGGGCGACCTGTACGAATTCCAGGGCGCGGCGGTAGCGGGTGGTGTAGTCGAGGTGTTCCTCGAGCCCGAAGTTCCGGGAAGCTCCCGTGTCGAAGCTGGTCACGACGTTCCATCCGGCGCGGCCACCGCTGATGTGGTCGAGGGAGGCGAACCGCCGGGCCAGGTTGAAGGGGGAGTTGTACGTCGAACTCGCCGTGCCGACCAGCCCGACGTACCGGGTGTGGGTGGCGACCGCCGACAGCAGCGTCAGCGGCTCCAGCCGGTTGAGGTAGTGCGCCGGGTAGGTGGCGTTGATGAACTGGCTGTCGACGATGAACAGGGCGTCGAAGAGGGCGTGCTCGGCGGCCTGCGCCTGCCGGATGTAGTAGTTGATGTCGATGCTCGCGTTCTTCGGGACGCGCGGGTCCTTCCACAGCCCGTGCTGGCCCGGGCCGCCGACGCCGTACGGGTGCAGCGCGAAGTGGAGCGTGCGGGACATGGGGGTTCCTCCCTGTGGTCGGATTCAGGCGTGCAGCAGTGCGCGAAGTGCCTCGCGTTCGGCCCGGTCGGCGGGCGCGGCGCGCAGCGTGGGGGCGGAGCTGACGAGCAGCCGGGTATAGGGGTGCCGGGGGCGGTTGATCACCTCGGCGGCGGTCCCGACCTCGACCAGCTCGCCCCGGTACAGCACCGCGACGCGGTCGGCGATCCCGGCGACGGAGCCGAGGTCGTGGGAGATGAAGACGAGGGCCACCCCGTCGGCGCGCAACTCCTCGAGGATCCGCAGGATCTGGACACGGTTGGCGGAGTCCAGGGCGCTGACCGGTTCGTCGAGGATGACCAGACGCGGCTCGGCGACCAGCGCCCGGGCCACCGCGACCCGCTGGCGCTGGCCGCCGGAGAGTTCCCCGGGCAACCGGTCGAGCAGGTCTTCGGAGAGCCGGACGCGGGGGACGAACGCGCGGACGTGCGCCGCCGCCTCATCGAACGGGACGCCCCTGATCAGCAGCGGCTCGGCCAGGGAGGTCTCGATGGTGAGGTCCGGGTCGAGGCTGCGCAGCGGATCCTGGAAGACGTACTGGACCACGCCGCGACGGCGCAGACCGCGCCATTGACGCTGATCGTAGGCGCTGACGTCCTCCCCGCCGATGACGACCGACCCCGCCGAGGCGCGTACCAGGCCGAGCACGGCCCGTGCGAGCGTCGACTTGCCCGATCCGGTCTCGCCGATGATGCCGAGGGTCTCGCCCGGGGCGACGGTCAGCGAGACCCCGTGCAGGGCCCGTCGGCGCCTGCGGCGAGACCCGTAGTGCACGTCCAGACCGGTGACGGAGAGGACGGGTTCCCGGCCGGGCGCGGCGCCGGCGGAACCCTCCTCCCGCGGCGGCTCGGTGGTCACGCCTCCTCCTTCGGGTCGAGTTTCGGGTCGAGGAACTTCTCCAGGCCGTAACTCTCGTGCTCGGTGATCAGCAGCTGGGTGTACTCGTGCCGCGGGGCGTGCAGCACTCTCCCGGTCGGTCCGTGCTCGACCACCTCGCCCTGCCGCATGACGAGGACCTCGTCGCACAGCTGGGCGACGACGGCCAGGTCGTGGGAGACCACGACAAGGGCCATGCCGGTCCGCTCGCGCAGATCGGCGAGCAGGTCGAGGATCTCGGCCTGGACGGTGACGTCGAGCGCGGTCGTGGCCTCGTCGGCGATGAGGATGCGCGGGTCGGCGGCGATCGCCGCCGCGATCAGTACGCGCTGGAGCATGCCGCCGGACAGTTCGTGCGGGTACTGGCCGTAGACCAGATCGGCCTCCCGCAGGCGTACGGCCCGCAGCAGTTCGACGGCCCGGCGGCGGGCAGCGCCCCGCCCCAGTCCCTTCTTGACCCGGACGACCTCGGCCACCTGCGCGCCCACGGGGATCGAGGGGTTGAGGTAGGAGGCCGGGTCCTGGAAGACCGCGCTGATCGTGAGGCCGTGCAGAGCCGTCCACTGTGCGGGGGACAGCTCCGCGATGTCGGTGCCGTGGATCTCGATCGATCCGCCGGTGACCTCGAAGTGCGCGGGCAGGATGCCCAGCGCCGCCCGGCAGGTGATGGTCTTTCCGCTGCCGGACTCGCCGACGATGCCGACCACTTTGCCCGGGGTGAGCGTGAAGCTCACGCCGTGGACGATCTCGCGACCGCCGGCCCGGTCACTGATGCGGACGTCGCGCAGTGACAGCACGGGCGACGGGGGGTCGGGCGGAGCGCCGGGGCCGTGCCCGAGGGTTTCTCCCGGGGCGCGGTTCCTGGACACGGTCGCCATCACGCACCTCCGGTGGGGACGGGGCCGGCCTTCTCGATGCCGTGGGTGCCGGCCTTGCGGCGGCCCACAAGGGCGCGGCCCGCCTCGCCGGAGACGTCGCGGATCGCGTCGGCGAGGAGGTTGCCGGCCCAGACGGTGATCATGATCAGCAGTGCGGGGGGCAGCGGCGCCCACGGCTGGTGGCTGAGATAGCCCAGGTCCGAGGCGAGCAGTCCGCCCCAGGTGGGTGCGGGAGGCTGGACGCCGATACCGAGGAAGGTCAGGCTGGAGACGATGACGAAGCCGACACCGATGGTCTGCGCCAGCGCGACCGCGATCGGCGGCAGCACCTTGACCCACACATGACGGCGTACCACCCAGCCGACGGAGGCGCCGGCCAGGAGCGCGGCCTCCACGTAGGGCGAGCGGGCCACCGACAGGGTGGCGGCCCGGGAGACCCGGTAGAACAGCGGGGACACCAGGACGCCGGTGACGAGCATCGCCTGGGTGAGGCCGTTGCCGAGCAGTGCGATCACGGCGACGGCGAACAGCAGGAACGGCAGGGCGACCAGCGTGTCGGCCAGGCGGAGACTGACCCATTCGAAGGCCCGTCCGAAGTAGACCGAGAGGATGCCCGGTACGGAGCCGACGGCGAGTGCCGTGAGCGCGACTTCGAGGGAGCCGAGGACGCTCACGCGTGAGCCGTCCAGGAGGCGGCTGAGCACGTCACGGCCGAGGTAGTCCGTCCCCAGCCAGTGCTCGCCCGATGCCGCCGCGAGCGTGTTGTCGCTGGTGGCGAGGGGGTTCTGCGGGGCGAGCAGCGGACCGAACACGGCCAGCAGGATGGTCACGGCGAGGATGCCGACGGCGATCCGTCCGGACGGGAGGGTGAGAACGCGGCGCAACATGGTTCACACCCCCCGCTGGGACGCCGGCGTCACGTGTGCCAGCACCAGGTTGACGATCAGGTTGAAGGCGACGACCAGAACGATCGACACCACCAGGACCCCCTGGACCGCGGGCACGTCCCCGGCCTGGGCGGAGTCATTGGCGAATCGGCCGAAGCCCTGGAGGCCGAAGACCCACTCCGTGATGACGGACGCGCCGACCAGTGCGGGGAACTTCAGGCCGAGCGTCGCGAGCGCGGGCCCGAGGCCGTTGCGCAGCACATGGACGAAGAAGATCCGTCGCGGACTCAGGCCCCGTACCACCGCCCCGATCACGTAGTTCTCGCGATAGGCGGCGATGAGGCTGGTGCGCAGCTGCCGGGTGACGTCGGCGATCACATCGAAGCTCAACGCGACGGCGGGCAGGGTGATGTGGGCGAGCCACGGGCCGAGCCCCTGCTGGGCCGGGACGTATCCGGCGGACGGGAAGGCGCGCAGCCCGACCGCGAAGACCGCCACCAGCACGATGCCGACCACGAACGCCGGCATCACCGAGATCACCGTCACCAAGCCGGTGATGGCGCGGTCGATCCAGGTGGTGTGCCGCAGGGCGGCCACCGTGCCGAGGCCGAAGCCCACGACCACCCCGATGAGCAGTGCGAAGGTCGCCACCGACAGGCTCACGCCCAGACCGAGGCCGATGAGGGTGGAGATGTCGGCGCCGTTGGTCCAGCTGGCACCGAGCTGTCCGTGCAGCACGCCGGTGAACCAGTCCCAGTACTGGACCAGGAAGGGCCGGTCGAGGCCCCACTGCGCCTCGACCCTGGCGATGGCCGCGGGGGTCGCCTGCTCACCCAGCTGGATGCGGGCAGGGCTGAGCCCGCTGAGCGAGCGCAGCGCGAACGTCACGAACGTCGCGACCAGGAAGACCGGTACGAAGATCGCGACGGACCGGACGAGGGTGACCAGGACGCGGCCGAGCGCACGCCGTGTCCGGGCCGCGGCGACCCCGCCAGTGAGGTCGGACGGTGCCCGGGCCTCGGTCGTCGTCATGGGCTGTCCCTGTCTGTCGTGGACGGATGTCAGTTGCCGCCGGAGATGGTCACACCGGTCCAGTCGATGTGGGCCGGGTTCTTCGGCAGATCGGAGATCGTCTTGCTCTTGGCCATGAGGTTGGGCGAGGAGTAGGTGAAGACCAGCGCCTTGCTCCGCAGGCCGGCCCGTGTCGCCGCTCGGAGGACCTTGGCGTAGTCGGGTGAGGTGAGCGGGGTCCGGCGCACCTTGGCGATGGCCGCCTCGAAGCCGGCCGGCTCATAGGGCGAGCTGAGGTTCAGCGGGCCGTCGGGGCCGAAGTGGGCGGTCAGGGTCTGGGCGGCGGAGTCACGGCCGGTGGTCGCGTAGAGGGAGAAGGCCAGGTCCTTGGCGAAGAACGGGGTGGCCCAGTTCTTGTCGATCTTGATTTTGACGCTGATTCCGACCTTGGCCAGTTGCGACTGGACGATCTCCGCCTGCGGGTCCTCCTCCCGGATGACCAGGTTCAGCTTGATCTGGCCGCTCTTGTGGCCCGCCTCGGCGAGGAGCTTCCTGGACTTCGCCGGGTCATAGGGGTAGGCGTTCTCCGACTTCGGGTCGTAGGCCACGTACCCCTGGGGGAACGGCTGGTCGGTCGCCCGCCCGTAGCCGAAGGTCAGCTTGTCGACGAACTCCTTGCGATTGATCGCATAGCGGACGGCGTCGACGACCTTGTCGTCGTTGAACGGCGCCTTGTTGATGTTGAGGCTGATGTTGGAGGCGTTGAAGCCGGGCTGGACGAACACGTCCAGGCCCGCCTTCTTGGCGGCCCGTGCCTGGCTGGGGTCGATATCGGCGAAGTTGTATGTGCCGGTCTGCAGACCGGAGACGACGGTGGTGGCGTCGGGTGCCGAGGTCAGCTCGACGTTGTCGATATGGATGTTCCTCGCATCCCAGTAGTCCGGGTTCTTCTTCAGCACCGCCTTGGTGCCCGGTATGAGCTGCGTGACGATGAACGGGCCCGCGCCGACCGGATTTTGGTCCAGCTTCGCCGGGGAGGCGGCCGCCTTGGGGCTGGCGATCTGCAGCACGCGCTGACCGAGCAACTGCGGGATCTGGTAGTCGACCTGGGTGAGATGGACGACCGCGTCCAGTCCCTTCGCCTCCACCGACCTGATCGAGGTCAGGTCGCCGAAGAGTGCCGAGTTCTTCTGCTTCTTGGCCCGCTCGACGGCCGCCTTGACCGCGGCACCGTCTACCGGTGCGCCGTCGCTGAACTTCAGATGGGGCCGCAGGTGGAAGGTGATCTGGTCGCCCTTGGCGTTGTATTCCCAGCTCTTGGCCAGGTCCGGTACGGCCTTGCCGGTGGCGTCGGTGCGTGTCAACGACGCGTACACCAGGGAGAGTTCCCGGAACTGAGCACCACTGCCACCGACGACCGGGTCCCAGTGGGTGGGGAAGTAGGAGGATGCCCATGTCAGCGCGGCGCCGCCACCGGCGGACGCCGCCCCGCCGCCGCAGCCGCTCAGGGCAGGGGCGACCACGGTGACCAGGGCGGTTCCCAGAGCGGCGACACGCAACCGCCGGGCTCCGCGGGCGGATGGAAGGTGGGGTCTGGGGCGGTGGGGCGTGAGGCGTCCGGACATCACTGTTTCTTTCTTCGAAGGTTCCGGCTCCGCCCGGCGGCGGGCGTGGCGCGGGCACACCCCCGTGCCGGACGCCGTCCACCCCCGGGCGTCCACGCCGACGTGGGCCTTCGGGCATGGGTCGGTGGCGCCGGGCGCGGGGCATCAGGCGTCGGCGGACGCACGGGGAGAGGGCCGGGATACCGAGGGGAGGGCAGACGGTGAAGCGCCGAGGAAGGGGCGCACCAGGAGGTATGAGGCGCGGTGGGACGGCGGGCGGCCGGTTCCGGTGGGGCGGATCGGGGCCGGTGGGCCGTGGGCGGCAGGTGGTCAGCGACAGAGCGCGCTGGAGGTGCGCCGCAGATCCACGTAGCGGCACACCACACCGGGGTGCGTCGTGAGCATGTCGCAATCCTGGCCGCAGGCGTCACCGACTGTCAATGGACACCTATTGGTATCTCATTGTGCGGGATGTTTTTTGAGCGCTGTTGCCGCAGCTCAGAGCCTGCCGGGCAGGGCGGAGACGTCATCCCGTCAGGTCGCCCTCCCGCTCGTTCACCGCCGCGTAGTGCCGCAGCTTCTCCTCGTCGACGCGCACCCCCAGACCCGGGCCCCGCGGGACGGTGAGGCGGCCGTCGATGAGCGGGATCGGGTCTGCGATGTCATCGGCGTGCAGGTAGTACATGCTGTCGATGGCGCGGCTGAGCAGCGGGGTGCTGGCGACCACGGCGAGATGGGCGGCGGTGGCGATGCCGAGTTCGCCGCCGCTGTGCAGGTTCATGCCGAGGCCGAAGGTCTCGCAGTGGGCGGCGAGGGCCTTGGTCGGTGCGATGCCGCCCCACTTGTAGACATCGCCGTGGACGACGTCCACCGCGCCGAGCCGCACCGCGGGAGCGAAGTCCTCGAAGCGGACGACACACATGTTCGTGCACAGCGGGATCCGCACCTTGGTCCGCACCTGGCTCATGCCCTCGATACCGGGGCACGGGTCCTCCAGGTACTCCAGGTCCAGCTCCTCCAGCTTGATGCCCGCACGCACCGAATCCGGCACCGACCAGGCCGCGTTGGGGTCGACGCGCAGTTCGGTGTCCGGCAGCGCGGCCCGCAGCGCGCGGAGGTTGGCGACATCGCCGTCCACATCGCCGGTGCCCTTGAGCTTGACCGCCGGGAAACCGCCCTCGGCCACCACCCGGGCGGCGTGCTCGGCGAGCGCTTCCGGGGTGGCGCCGTCGGCGCGCGTGACGAGCGCGGTGAGCGGGACGGTGTCGCGTACCGCCCCGCCGAGCAGATCGGTGAGCGCGTGGCCGGTGGCCTTGCCCATGGCGTCCCAGCAGGCCACGTCCAGGGCGGCGATGGCGGCGTAGCCGAGGTAGCCGTGGAAGAACGGCACCATGTGCTGCTTGCGGTGGAAGGACTCCAGGGCGAACGGGCTGGTGCCGATGAGATCGGGCGCGAGCTTGCGGACGAGCGCGGCCACCGGCTGCCCCCACATCGTCTCGCCCCAGCCGTCCACCCCCTCGTCGGTCCTGATCCGGACCACGGTGCGGGTCTCGCCGGTCTTGGTCTCGAAGGAGCTGGTGAACGGGGAGGTGAGGGGGAGGTTCACGACCCAGACGTCGACGTGTGTGACCTTCATGTACGAGGCTCCTCAGATGGCACCGGGGGCGGTTGCTTCGGCGAACGCCCGGATCGCGCGGGCCAGTTCGGTGGCGCGGGTGGACAGCTCGCCCGGGTCGGGGCGAGCCGTGGACGGGTCGTCGGTCATCCCGCCCACCCGTGCCCACTCGCCGTGCCGCTCGGCGGTGAGGCCGGGGTGCGGCGGGGCGTTGAAGAGCGGCGGGGCACCGGCGGGAGAGTGCGGCTCGATGGGCGTACGGACCAGGTCCGGGTGGGCGGCGAGCATGAGGGAGGTCTCGTAGCGGCCGGCGTGCCCGGGGTTCTCCAGCGACTCGCCGAGGCTCCAGTAGGAGCAGGCCGCGAACGCGCCCTCGGCACGCAGTGCGTGTTCCTTGACCGCCAGGCGCATGATCTCGTCATTGCCGCCGTGGCCGTTGACGATCATGACGCGGTGGAAGCCGCTCTCGGTGAGGGACCGCAGAATGTCGCCGAGGACCGTCGCCAGGGTGCCCGCCGACAGCGACACCGCGGCCGCGAAGAGGTGGTGCGGGCTGTGCCCGTACGGCAGGGCGGGCAGGCGTACGACCGGCGGCCCGTCACCCGCCAGCAGCTCGGCCGCCCGGTCCACCACCGCCGTGACCAGCAGGGTGTCGGTGCCCATCGGCAGATGGGCGGCGTGCTGTTCCTGCGAGCCGATGGGCAGCAGGGCGATGGCGTCGGCGCCCGCGGCCCGGGCCTCGCGCCAGGTGAGTTCGGTCAGCCGGAGCACTGGGGTACTACCTCCTGGGTTGATGGCGTGGCAGAGTCTGCGCATGGCCGCACTCGCCCCCGACGGCGGACGCCCTCGGCTCCGCCTGGTGCCCGACCCCCCGGTCGCCCCCGCACGCCCGCTGCTGGGCGCGGTGGAGGTGGTGCCGGGACAGGTGCGGGCGGCGCTGGTCGACACTTCCGGAAAGCTGCTGCGGCGCACCGCGGCCGGTTTCGACCCGGCGGCGCGGGAGCCGGCCGGAGTGGACGCGGCGGTGCGGCAGGCCGCCCTGGAGTGCTTCGACGGGCGTGATTTGACCGGGGTCGGGGTGGCCGCGGCCGGCCTGGTGGACCCGGAACGGGGCACGTTCATCGAGGTCAACGACGTGCCTTCGCTGCGCGGCTACCCGGTCGCGGAGGTGCTGCGGCGGGCGCTGGGGGTGCCGGTGTACATCGAGCACCGGGCCCGGCTCCAGGTGCTGGGCGACCGGTGGTTCGGCGTCGGCCGGGGCCTTCGGTCCTTCGCCTCGGTGTCCACCGGCGAGGTGCTGGGCGTCGGGGTGTTCTTCGGCGGCGAGTTGCTGGCCCCGCACGGTGGCCGTAGCGGGGCCCATATGACGGTGCTGGCCGGTGGCGAGCCGTGCACCTGCGGGGCGCGTGGCTGCTGGAAGACCGTGGCCACGACGCGCTGGCTGCGGCGGCGGGCACAGGCGGGCGGACTGGGCGCCGGAATGACGCTCGAGGCGCTGGTACGGCGCGGGGACGGTGGCCGGCCGGTGGTCGAGGAGTACGCCGACAACCTCGCGCTCGGCCTGGTCAACATCCAGCAGCTCTTCGCGCCCGGTCTGTTCGTGCTGCACGGCGAGGCCGTCGAGGGCGGGGAGGGGTTCCGGGCCCGGGTCGAGGAGCGGCTGCGGCGGGACAGCGGCTGGTCGACGGCCGCCCCGCCGCGGGTGGTGCTGGGGGAGGCGGGCCGGCCGGACGACGTGGCGCTGCTCGGCGGCGCGGGGCTGGTCCTCACCCACCGGTAGTCCCGCCGCCGATCCCGGTCCCCGTCCTGTTCCCGGCCCTGGTCCGGTACGCGTCGGGGCGTGGCACGGCGGCCAGCAGCTCGCGGGTGTATGGGTGCCGGGGCGCGCCCAGCACGGCGGCGGTCTCCCCGCACTCGACCACCCTGCCGTGCCGCAGCACCGCCACCCGGTCGGCGATCCGCTGGACCACGGCGAGGTTGTGCGAGACGAACACGTAGGTCAGGCCGTGCTGCCGCTGGAGCTCGGCCAGCAGGTCCAGGACCTGGGACTGGACGGAGACGTCAAGGGCGCTGGTCGGCTCGTCCAGCACCACGAGCCGCGGCGAGGACGCCAGCGCACGGGCGATGGAGATGCGCTGGCGCTGCCCGCCGGAGAACTCGTGCGGGTACCGGTCCTGCAACCCGGCCGTCAGCCCCACCGACTCCAGCAGCTCGCCGACCCGCTCCCGCAGCCGCGTCCTGGCGCGCCGACCGCGGTAGGTGGCGTCATGGGTGACCAGCGGCTCGGCCACGATATCGGTGACTCTCATGCGCGGGTTCATGCTCGAGTACGGATCCTGGAGCACGACCTGCATCCCGGCCCGTAGCGCGCGCAGCTCGGCGGGCGGCAGTGCGGCGAGGTCGTGGCCGTCGAAGCGGACGGTCCCGGCGGTGGGGTCCAGCAGGCCCAGCAGCAGCCGGGTCAGGGTCGTCTTCCCGGAGCCGGACTCGCCGACGAGGGCGAAGGTCTCGCCGTCCTCGACGGTGAGCGTGACGTTGTCGACGGCGAGGGTGCGGGTGGCGCCCGGACCGGTGAACTCCTTTGACAGACCGTCGAGTTCGAGCAGTCTCGTCCTCCGGGACGTTTTGGCGGTCGTCATGATGTCGGCTCCAGTCGCGGGGTGGCGGCCAGCAGGTCGCGGGTGTACCGCTGCCGTGGCGTCTCGAAAACCTCGGCGACCGTGCCGTGCTCCACCACCCGGCCGGCGTTCATCACCACGACCCGGTCGGCGGTCTCCGCGACCACCCCGAGGTCATGGGTGACCAGCACCACCGCCATGCCGTGCCGGGCGCGCAGCTCGGCGAGGAGGTCCAGGATCTGCCGCTGCACGGTGACGTCCAGGGCGGTGGTCGGCTCGTCCGCGATGAGCACCCGTGGCCGGCCGACCAGCGCCGTCGCGATCATCACACGCTGACGCAGCCCGCCGGACAGCTCATGCGGATACTGCCGCGCCCGCAGCTCCGGATCCGGGATGCCGACCTCGTCCAGCGCCCGTAGTGCCTCCGCCTTGGCCCCGGCGCGCGAGGCCCCGCGGTGCGTACGCAGCACCTCGGCCACCTGGTTGCCGACCCGCTGGAGCGGGTCGAGGCTGGTCATCGGGTCCTGGAAGACCATCGCGACGTCGTTACCGCGCACCTCGCGCAACCGCTTCTCCGGCAGCGCGAGCAGATCGCGGCCGTCGAGGAGGATCTCGCCGCCGGGGTAGACACACGGCGGCTCGGGGTTGAGCCGCAGCGCGGCGAGCATGGTGGCCGACTTGCCGCTGCCGGATTCGCCGACGACGGCCAGGGTCTCTCCGGCGTGTGCCGCCAGGCTCACACCGCGCACGGCGTGCACGGGGCCGGTGGCGAGCCGGAAGTCGACGTGCAGATCGCGGATCTCGAGCACGGGAGCGGGTGTGGTCATCGGCGGTACGCCTTCGGGTCCGCGACGTCGCGCAGTGCGTCGCCGGTGATGTTGATGGCCAGGGAGGTGAGCATCAGCGCCAGCCCGGGGAAGACCGCGACCCACCACGAGGTGCCGAGATAGAGCTGGCCGTCGGCGAGCATCGAGCCCCAGGTGACGGTCTCCTTGGGCACACCGAGGCCGAGGTAGCTGAGCGAGGCTTCGGCGACGATGGCCGCCGCGATGTGCAGGGTGGCGATGGTGGCCAGGTGCGGCAGGACGTTGGGGAGCAGGTGCCGGCGCATGATCGTGAGGTCCGTGACGCCGGTCGCCCGGGCCTGGGTCACATAGTCGCGGGTGCGCAGCGACAACACCTCGGAGCGGACCACACGGGCGTACGCCACCCAGCCGGTGAAGCCGAGCACCAGGACGACGTTCCACAGCCCGGAGCCGAGGAAGCCGACGATGGCGAGCGCCAGCAGCAGTGAGGGGAAGGCGAGTTGGATGTCGGCGAAGCGCATCAGGGTCCGGTCCGGCCATCCGCCGCGGAAGCCGGCGAACAGGCCGCACACCGCCCCCACCACCCCCGCGAGCAGCGCCGCCCCGATGCCGACGAGGAGCGAGACCCGGGAGCCGTAGATGACACGGGACAGCACATCGCGGCCGAGCTGGTCGGTGCCCAGCGGGTGGGCGAGGCTGCCGCCGCCCTCCCAGGCCGGGGGTGTGAGCCGGGCGAGGAGCTGCTGCTCGGCCGGGTCGTCCGGGGCGAGCAGCGGCGAGAAGACGGCGGCGATCACCAGCAGCGCGAGGACGCCGAGGGCCGCCAGGGAGAGCCGGCTGCGTACGACGGTCATGTCTGGGCCCGCACTCTCGGGTCGAGGAGGCTGTAGGAGAGGTCGACCAGCAGGTTGACGAGCACGAAGGCGGCGGCGAAGAACAGGACGGCCGCCTGCACCAGCGGGAAGTCCCGGTGCGAGATGGCCTCCACGGTCAGCCGTCCGATGCCCGGCCAGGAGAAGACCTGCTCGGTGAGGATCGCCCCGCCGAGCAGCCCGCCGAACTCCAGGCCGATCACGGTGACGGTCGGCAGCGAGGCGTTGCGCAGCCCGTGTGCGAGCACTACCTTCGCCGGGCCGAGTCCCTTGGCCTTCGCGGTGCGGATGTGGTCCGAGCCGAGGACGTCGATGAGCGAGGAGCGCAGCAGCCGGGCGATGACCGCGATGGAGTAGACGGACAGGGTGACGGCGGGCAGCACCAGATGCGCGAAGGTGCCGTAGCCGGAGGCCGGAAGCACCTTGAGCCGCACCGAGAAGAGCAGGACCAGCAGGATGCCGACCCAGAACGGCGGGGTGGACTGGCCGAGCAGTACCGCGGTCATCACGCCCGTGTCACCGGCCCGGCCACGGCGCGTCGCGGCGTAGATCCCGGCCGGAATGGCGATGACGAGGCTGAGCACCAGGGCGCCGGCGGCGAGTTCGAGGGTGGCCGGGACGCGGTCGGCGATGACCTGGCCGACCGGTTCGTGGTAGACGAGCGAGTCGCCGAGGTCGAGCCGGAGCAGTCCCCACAGGAAGTCGCCGTACTGCGCGATCAGGGGCTGGTCCAGGCCGAGTTGGGAGCGCAGCGTGGCCTCCTGGGCGGCGGTGGCGTCCGGGGGCAGCAGCTGTTTGACCGGGTCGCCGGAGAGCCGTACCAGAACGAAGGCCAGGGTGGCGGCGGCGAAGAGCACGCCGACGGCGGTGGCGAGGCGGACCAGGACATGGCGGAGGAGGCCGGACCTCGGCTTCGGTACGGTGACCGTCGGCCGGACGGAGGTGGCCGTCATGCCCGCACCTCCGCGCTCTCCATGGCCAGCGAGCCGTTGACGACCGGGGTCCAGCGCACCCGGGTGGTCCGGGCGAGGATGATGTCCTGCTGGTAGAGCGGTACGAACGGGGCCTCGCGTTTGATCAGGCGCTGGAGCGCGGTGAACGCGTGCTGCCGGTCTTCGGGGTCCATGGACAGCTCCTCGGCGTCGATGAGCCGGTCGGCCTCCTTCGACACCCACCGGCTCTGCCGGCGGTCATGACGCACGTTCGACTGCACCATGGACGCGCCGTCGAGCGTCCAGGCGGTGGAGGCGGCGAGGTAGACGGGGCCGAGTGCGTGCCGGTTGTCGGAGGTGAGGCGGGCGGAGAAGGTGCCGGGGTCGAGCAGGTCGACGCGGGCCCGGATGCCGGCGCGGTCGAGCAGGCCGGAGATGGCCTCGGCGACCTGGGCGTCGTCGTTGGACGCGGTGAGCGTGGTGGTGAGGCCGTGCGGGTGGCCGGCCTGGGCGAGCAGCCGCCGGGCGGTGCGTATGGAGCGCCGGAAGGGCTCGACCGACCCGTCGAAACCGACGACGCCGCGCGGCAGCATCGCGGGCACCTCGCGCGCCTTGCCGTCCAGTACGGCCTTGATGAGCAGCGGCACGTCGACGGCGTGGTTGAGCGCCTGGCGCACGCGGCGGTCGCGCAGCGGTCCGGAGGCGGTGTCGAGGTTGAGGTACGCGGTCCGCACGCCCCGGTGGCTCTCCAGCTCCACGCCCGCGTAGCCGGACAGCTGCCGGGCGGCGTCCGGGGTGAGCCCGGTGACCAGGTCGACCTCGTCGCTCTGCAACGCGGCCAGCGCGGAGGCGGGGTTGGGCAGCGCGCGGAAGACGAGGCGGTCGGCCCCGGGGGAGCCGTGGAAGTGGCGGCGGTTGGCGCGCAGCCGTAGCTCGCGGTCGCGCCGGAAGGACTGGAAGACGAACGGCCCGGTGCCGACCGGCCGCTTGGCGAAGGCGGCGTCGCCGACGTCGGCGAGGTACTTCGGCGGCACGATCACGCCGCCGAAGAGCGACAGCTTCGCGGGCAGGATCGGGTCGTGCAGTGTGGTGTGCACATCGACGGTGTGGCGGTCGACCACGCGGACCGAGGTCACATACCGCAGCTCGACGATCGGCGACCGCGTCTTCGGGTCGAGTACCCGCTCGATGGAGAACTTGACGGCATCGGCGTCGAACTCCTCCCCGTTGTGGAAGCGCACACCTTCGCGGAGGCGGAAGCGCCACACGGTCCTGGAGCGGGGCTCCCAGGAGGTGGCGAGCCGGGGGGCGAGCCGGCCACAGGCATCCCGGGTGGTGAGGGTGTCGAAGATGTTGATCAGGACGTTCATGGAGACCATGTCGCCCTGCTTGTGCGGATCGAGCGTGGTGGGGTCGGTCGGCTGCGCCACTCGGAGGACGCCGTCGCCGCCCGCGCCCGCGGCCGTTCCGCATCCGGTGAGCGCTGTCGGCGCGGCGATGGCGGGGAGTGCGAGCCCGCCCAGCCGAAGGGCCTTGCGGCGCGACATTGATGGAGGAGTCACGATCTGCCCTCCGCGGGATATTCCATTGAACGGTTCGTCCGTTCCGGGAGCCGGAACGATGATGCGTTAAGCTAGGCGACATGCCGAAGCCGGTCAATACCTCCGCCTCCCGCCGTGAGGAGTCGCCCGCCGCCGCGACGGGCCCCGTGGACAAGGCACTCGCGGTGCTGGACGCGCTGGTCCAGCCCGATGCCCCGCACCGCCTGGCCGACCTCGCCGCCCGCACGGGACTGCCGAAGCCGACCGTCCACCGCCTGCTGCACACCTTCGCCGAGGCCGGGTACGCGGTCCCGGGCCCCGGCGGCACCTATCAGGCCGGGCCGCGCCTGCTCGGGCTCGCCGCCACGGCGCTGGCCGCCAGCAGCGAGCTGCGGCTTGCCCGCCCGGTCCTGGACGACCTGCGGCTGCGCACCGGTCACTTGGCCCACTTCTCGGTACGGGACGGCGCCGTGGCGGTGCATGTGACGCAGTCGGAGCCGTCGGCCACGTACCGCATGCCGCTGACCGCGGGCGGCGAAGTCCCGCTGTACTGCTCGGCGGTGGGATGGGCGATGCTGTCGGCCCTGCCGTCCCCGGCGGCGGCGGAGCTTCTGGGCACGGAGCCGCTCCCGGCCCGTACGGCACGGACGCTGCGGGACCCGGAGGCCGTGCTCGCCGCGCTGCCCGCCGTGCGCGAGCGGGGCTACGCGGTCGATGACGAATACGCGGAGCAGGACGTCCGCGCCATCGCGGCCCCGGTGCTGGGGCCGGGCGACCGGGTCGCCGGGGCGGTCGGCATCATCGGGCTGACGTTCACGCTGGACGAGGAGAGCGTGGCGGTGCTGGGGCCGATGGTGCGGGCCGCCGCCGGTACGGTGACGGCGGCGTTGCGCGGCGGGGCGGGGGCGCTGGGGATCGTACGGGGGCAGGAGTGAGCGGGGCCGCGGGCGGCCGGATGCCACGGGGGGCGGAACGGACGGGAACGGCCTGCCCGCCCCCGGCGGATCGGCTGGCAGGCGCACCGGCGGACCGGCAACAAGGCCCCCCGGCGGACCGGCAGACAGGCCCACCAGCGGACCGGTCGGCACGGCTCGCGGCACTCTTGGCGGCCGGCCGCCGGGCCGGGATCTACTCCGCTGCCGCCTGGTCGGTCGGCACCGCGGACGGGCGGGAGACCCACGGGCACCTGGGCACACGTCGCTGGGGCGGGGCGGAGCTGAACGGCACCGAGCTGTGGGATCTGGCCTCGGTGACGAAACCGATCGTGGGCCTGGCCGCACTGCGGCTGGCGGAGGCGGGGGCGCTCCGGCTGGACGACACGGTCGGCGCGTATCTGCCGGAGTATCGCCGCGTGCCCGGCAAGGCGGACATCACCGTCACGCAACTGCTCACCCATACCTCCGGCCTGCCCGGCGGCACCCCGCTCTGGCGCGCGCACTCCGACCGGGACGGGCTGCTGGCCGCCCTCCGGGGCTTGCCGCTCCGCGGGGCGCCGGGCACGGTGGTGGAGTACTCCTCCGCGGGGTTCGTCCTGCTCGGCCTGATCCTCGAACGGGCCGCCGCGACCGGCCTGGACGAGCTGGTGGCGAAGCAGGTGTGCGAGCCGCTCGGGATGCGCGAGACGGTCTTCGCGCCCGGCCCGGCGGCCCGTGAACGCGCGGTCTCCACCGAGCTGTGCACCTGGCGCGGCCGTCTGGTGACCGGCCAAGTGCACGACGAGAACGCGGTGGTGCTCGGCGGAGTCTGCGGCCACGCCGGTCTGTTCGCACCGCTGGCCGACATGGACCGGCTGGGCCGGGCGCTCGCGGCGGGCGGCGAGGGCCTGCTGAGCGCGCCCGGCTTCGCCCGTATGACCGCCTGCCATACGGAGGGCCTCCCGCTGCGCCGCTGCCTCGGCTGGCAGGGGCGGGACGCGGTGGGGTCGCCGGTCGGTACGGCGATGGGGCCGTCCTCGTACGGCCACACGGGCTTCACGGGGACGAGCCTGTGGGTGGAGCCGGCGGTGGACGGAACCGAGGCGGACAGGGCGGGAGCGGAAGGCCGCTACTACGTCCTCCTCACCAACCGCGTCCACCCCAGCCGTGATCCCCGCCGCTTCCCCGCGGTCCGCCGCGCCTTCCACCACCACGCGGCGGCCTCGCCCGCCGCGGTCCGGCTCAGCTTCGGTGCCGATCGGCCGAGAGGAAGTACTGCCGGCCGGCGAGATGCTGCAAGTGGGCCGTGGTGACATCCGCGGCGCCGCGCTCCGCGACGACCCGTCGGTCCTCCGGAAGCGCTGACGCGTTTCCCGGAGCGAGAAGACCGGCTTCGCTCAGCACCCGCCCGGACATGGACGGCGGGACCGGCAGCTCCATGAGCCGGCAGATCGTCGGGGGAATGTCGAGGTGGTCGGCCGGGAGCGGGGATTCATGGGCGGTTCGGAAGCTCGGCCCGTTCAGTACGAGTGGTATGCGCATGTCGCCGGCCGAGGTGGAGCCGTGGCCCCCCGCGAACCGCGCGCCGCCTCGGACGCTGTGACCGATGTGCGGATTGCCGAGTCGGTCGTGGTAGGTGAGCGACACATACGCGAGCAGGCCGTCGGCGGCTGTTCGGGCGGACCACAGACCGGCCGGCGGAAGGACCCCCGGGACGTCGCCGTCGGCGAAGACCGGCCCGGACCACTCCGCCGACATGATGGCGTCGAGGATCGCATCGATCTGCGTGGTCCGGAGGCGCCGCCGCGCGTACACCAACAACCCGCCGTTGTTCTCGACGAGTTGTACGGCATCGGCGAGCGACGGCGGAATCAGGGACTCGATGTCGGCCACGTCGACCGTGTGCGTCGCGTTCGAGAAGCCGTGGTCGGCCGTCACGATGACATCGGTGTGCGGTGCCTGCTCACGGACCCGGTCGATCAGCCGACGTAGCCGGCGGTCGATCTCGGAGAGGGCATCGTCCCCGGCCGGGCCATCGACGCCGTTGCCGTGTTGCACGTCGTCCAGCTCGCCCGACCACAGGACGAGGACATCCGGCGCCAGCTCCGGAATGACGTAGTCGACGATCAGGTCGGTTGCCCAGGCCAATGCGGGGAACGGACCGTCCCCGGCCTGGGGGAGACTGCCCGCGAGGCGGCGCCGGACACTCTCGGGCCGCGCGTAGAAGGCATCATGGCCGAACGGACGCGCGCCTATCGCGGCCCCGTGCCCGTCGACCGCTCCCGGATTGAGCAGCAGTGTGCAGCCGTTCGAACCCGTTCCGACGGCGACGAGCTTGCGCCCGTGGTCGGCGAGGTGTTCGCCCAGAGTCGGCACGGGGAGCAGCCGATCACCCCGCAGGGAGCGGAGCAGCTCCAGGTGGTCGGGGCGGCCGGTGTCGATGAGGTGTCCATCGGCCCACAGGCGGTTGCCCGCGATTCCGGTGACGCCGGGGGGTGCTCCGCCGGCCAGGGACGCCGCGGCGGGGCGGGTCAGCGACGGTGCGACCGAGCGCGCTTGCCGGTAGGACACGCCGCGCTGTGCGAGTTCCGTGAGGAACGGCATCTTCTGTACATCGGTCGCCCGTAGGCCATCGACGACCACGAGGAGCGTGCTCACCATTCCGTGTTCTCCGATCGAGGTTCTGTCCATGAGGGCCGACCCGGGCCAGGAAGGTGTCCGGGTCCGGCATTCCGTGTTCGGGCGCTCACTTGCCCTCGATCGGCAGGCCGGGCGGGTTGAGCCGCGAGGTGCTCACCCCGTCGCTGGTGAGACCCCAGCGCGCCAGGATCTTCCCGTAGGTGCCCTTCTTGATCAGGTAGTTGATCGCGTCGTTGAGCGGCTTGCCGAGGCCGTCGTCCTTCTTGGTGGTCGCGGCGATCAGGCCCTGGAGATGCCCCCCGGCTCCGATGATGGCGCCGATGACCTGGGTCTGGCCGGAGGTCTTGGCGTGGTACTCGGCCTCGGGGTTGGGATGCAGATAGGCGTCGATCTGGCCGGACTGGAGGGCCAGGTAGCAGGCCGATTCGTCCTGGTAGTACTTCACGTTGACGGGCTTGCGGCCCGCCTTGACGTTCTGGGCGCTCCAGTCCAGCAGGACCTTCTCCTCACTGGTCCCGGTGGGCACGGCGATGGTCCTGCCCGCCACGTCCTCGGGGCCGGTGACGCGCCATGTCGCGCCCTTCTTGGCCTCGAACGCCTGCGCGTCCTTGCGGTAGGTGGCCATGTCGTACTTCTGCTTGCGCAGTTCGGTGACGGTGATGTTGGAGACGCCGACGTCGTACTTGCCGCTGTCCAGACCGACGAAGATCTGCTCGAAGGAGACCGGGTTGTAGTGCGCCTTGAGGCCGAACACCGAGGCGATCGCGTACGCCATGTCCGTCTCCACGCCGATGAGGGTCTTGTTGTCCGTGGCGAAGAAGGTGAGCGGGGCGGTGCTCCCCTTGGAGTTGCCGATTTCGAGGGTGCCCCGGGACCGGACGGCCGCGGGCACTTCGGCGGCGATGGAGGCGACCTTGGGTGCCGAGTAGCGGTTCTGGTCGGGGCCGGTGTTGAAGCGCTCCTTGGACGCCGGTCCGGACGCGTCCTTGGCCGGGCCGCCGCAGGCGCTCAGGGTGAGCGCGGCGGCGATGGCCAGGGTGAGCGCGGTGAGCTTGGGACGGATGAGTACGGACATGGTGTCCTGTCTTTCGGAAGAAGCGGGGTCGGAGGACCTTGGAGGCGGGGTCAGAGGACCTTGGAGAGGAAGGTGCGGGTGCGCTCGTACCGGGGGGAGTCGAGCACGTCGGCCGGTGTCCCCTGCTCGACGATCCGGCCGTCGTCCATGAAGACCACGGTGTCGGCGACCTCTCGGGCGAAGCCGATCTCATGGGTGACGACGATCATGGTGGTGCCGGCGCGTGCCAGATCCTTGATCACGTCCAGCACCTCACCGACCAGCTCCGGGTCGAGGGCGGAGGTGGGCTCGTCGAAGAGCAGCACCTTGGGTTCCAGGGCGAGCGCGCGAGCGATGGCGATGCGCTGCTGCTGGCCGCCGGACAGCTGCCCGGGGTAGGCGGTCGCCTTGTCGCGCAGGCCGACGCGCTCCAGCAGCCGCTCGGCGCGTTCCTGGGCCCGGGCACGCGGCACCCCCAGCGCGGAGACGGGTGCCTCGACCAGGTTGTCCTCCACCGTGAGATGCGGGAAGAGGTTGAAGTTCTGGAAGACGAAGCCGATGTGGGTGCGCTGACGCAGCACCTCGCGCTCGCGCAGCTCGTGCAGCCTGTCGCCGGCCCGCCGGTAGCCGATCAGTTCGCCGTCGATGGTGACGGTGCCGCGCTTGACCTTCTCCAGGTGGTTGATGCACCGCAGCAGCGTGGACTTGCCGGATCCGGATGGGCCCAGCACAACGGTCACCTCGCCGACGCGGACCTGGAGATCGACGCCCTTGAGCACCTCGACCAGGCCGTAGTTCTTGTGGACGCCGCGTATGTCGACGACCACCCGGGCGGGATCGGCCGCGGCCTCGCGGGAACGGCGGCCGGCGGAGGGCGATGTTCTGGTCACCGCTGGGTCCCTTCATCCGCGGCAGCCGCGCGGAGGTTGCGGATGGCGAGGCGCACCCGCTCGACAGGGGTCGGCGGCAGCGCCCGCGTCGTGCCCTTGGCGAAGCGCCGCTCGACGTAGTACTGGAAGATCGAGAGGAGGGTGGTCAGCAGGACGTACCAGGCGGTCGCGACGAGCAGCATGGGCACGATGCGGGAAGTGCGCCCGTAGATGACCTGGACGGTGTAGAAGAGCTCCATGATCGCCATCACGGAGACGATCGAGGTGTTCTTGAACAGCGAGATCAGCTGGTTGGCCGCGTTGGGCGCGATGGTCCGCATGGCTTGCGGCAACACGATGCGCATGAGCTGACGGCGCCTGGGGATCCCCAGCGCGGCGGCGGCTTCCAACTGGCCATGGCTGACGGACAGCACCCCCGCACGGACGATCTCCGAGGCGAAGGCGGCCTCGTTGACCGAGAGCGCGATGACGGCCGCGCTCACCGAGCTGACCAGATTGGTGGTGCTGAAGGAGAAGAACTCCGGTCCGAACGGCACCCCGATGCTCAGGCGCGAGTACAGGTAGGAGATGTTGAACCAGAAGAGCACCTGCACCAGCAGCGGTACGGAGCGCACGACCCAGACGTAGCCGTAGGCGATCACCCGGAGCAGGGGGTTGGCGGAGAGCCGCATGAAGGCCAGCACCATTCCGCCCACGAAACCCGCCAACGCGGCGTAGAAGGTGAGCTCGATGGTCACCCATACGCCGTGCAGAACGCTGCGGTCGAAGAAGTACTGCCGGAAGGTCGCCCACTCCAGGCCGGGGTTGGTGGCCAGGGCGTGCACCAACTGCGCCACCAGGACGAGGGCGATGGCCACGGCCACCCAGCGGCCGGGGTGCCGGACGGGGACGATCTTGGGGGGTCTGGGCTGCTCGGCACCGCTGCCCGGTGGTGCGAGCGCCGCTCTGCCGTCAGTGGCAGCGGTCATGATGACGTCTCCGATTCAACGGTTTCAGCGGTGAGTTCGGGGAGCCCGGACGGGCGGAGCAAGCGGTGGAACACGGTGCGCGTCGCCTGCCGGACGGACGAGGACATCAAGCGGCCCAGCCGTCGAGGAGCTCGGCCATGGTCGACAGTCCGCTGCGCAGGTGTTCCTCCGCGATGGCGAAACTCAGCCGCAGATGTCCGGGAGCCCCGAAAGAGGCACCGGGCACCGTGATGACGCCGGAGTCCAGGAGGCGGTCCGCCACGGTGACGTCGTCGGGGGCGTACCCGCGGATGTCGGGGAAGACGTAGAACGCGCCGTGGGGAGGCGTCCGGAACAGCCCGAGAGGTTCCAGTACGGCCTGGCACGCCTTCAGCCGGTCGCCGAGGATCGCCCGGAATCCGGCCGTCACATCCGGGCCGGTCAGGGCGGCCAGCGCGGCCGCCTGCGCGATGCGGCTGACGTTCGAGGTGGTGTGGGACTGGACGGCGGCAGCCGCGTCGATGACCTGCTTCGGGCCCGACATCCAGCCCACCCGCCAGCCCGTCATGGCGTAGGACTTGGACACACTGCCGACCGTGATGAGCCGGTCGCTCACCCCGGGTGCGACCTGGCCTGGTGCGGGGACGGGCCGGAAGCCGAGGTCGACGTAGGTCTCGTCCGAGACGATCCAGACGCCGTGGGTCGCCGCCCAGGTCAGGAGCGCGCGCAGCTCCGACGCGTCGTAGACCAGTCCCGTCGGGTTGTTCGGCGAGCACAGCACCATCGCCCGGGTGGACGGGGTCCGGGCCGCCTCCAGGTGGTCCGGGGTGATCTTCAGCTCGCCGTCGGACGGCTGGACGATCACCGGGCTGCCGCCCGCCAGCCGGACCGAGGACGGGAAGGTCACCCAGTACGGCGCTGGGATCAGAACCTCGTCCCCGGGCTCGAGCAGCGCCATGAACGTGTTGAACAACGCCTGTTTCGCACCATGGGTGACCAGCACGCTGGAGCCGTCGAGGGGTGTCGTGGCCCTTGGGGTGAGCCGGTCGGCGATCGCCTGACGCAGGCGGGTCTCGCCGCCGGTCGGCCCGTAGTGGTGGTTCTCCGGCCTGCGCGCGGCGTCGATGGCCGCGGTGACGATGTGGGCGGGGGTCGGCAGGTCGAGTTCGCCTGCCGAGAAGTCGAAGACCTGGACGCCCGCACGGCGCAGTCTCGCGGCGCGTTGGCGCAACGTGGCGGTCGGCGACATGGTGATCACGGGGGTTGTTCCTCGTTTCCGGAGTTGATCGGCCGCCCGGAGGCGGCGGACGCAAGGCCCTGGTGCGGGGTCTTGGTGCCGCGCCGATGTCATGGGCCCGGCAGGCCACCTGGAATGCGTAGTGACCCTCCGTGCGCGGTGGTGTCAGGCTCGGAGTCGTGGGTGGCGCGCGAGCCAAGCTGGGGTTACCGAAGGATGAACTATCCAGATACAGCTTAGATCTCAGGATGGATCATCCATCCCGTGCTAGTCTCCTGCTCGCATCGACAGTCGATCCATGCATGGCGAGCGAAGTGAGGTTCCGTGGTTGCGGCCAAGTCGTCCCTGGTGAGCGGTGAATTCGTCACTCGTGCCCAAGCCGCGCTGCCCGGCCTGGGCGCGACGGACAAGCGGTTCATCGAGCTGATCCTCAGCGACCCCGAAGCGGTGGTGCGCGGCTCGGTGACCGAGCTCGCCCAGAGAGCCGGTGTCGCGCAGTCCTCGGCGGTCCGTGCCTGCCAGCGCATCGGGTACCGGGGCTACCAGGACGTCAAGCTCGCCATCACCCGCGACCTCGCCCAGCAGGGCGAGGAGGAGCAGGAACTCGCTCACGAAGAGGGGATAGACGGCCAGACGCCTGCCGGCGACATCCTCGACCGCGTCCTGCGCCGCAGCGGCAGGGCCCTGGTCGACGCGGCACAGACCGTCGACCCCGAGTCGCTGTCGCTCACCATCGACCGCATCGCCGCGGCCGGCCGTGTCCTCGTCATCGGCAACGGCACCTCCGCGGCGCCGGCCCATGACGCCGCCTACCGGCTCTCCGCGCTCGGCCTCGTCACGATGTTTCCCACCGATGTCATGGCCCAGCACCTGGCCGCTCGGCACCTGGACGAGTCCTGTGTGTGCCTCGTCGTCAGCCACACCGGTGCCAGCCGTGAGTCGCTGCGGGCCGCGGAGGCGGCGCGGACGGCAGGCGCCTTCACCGTCGCCATCACCAGCTTCACCAACTCGCCCCTGACCCGCGTCGTGGACACCGCGCTGATCGCGGGAGGGCCCGAATACGGCTTCCGCCTCGAAGCGATGGCCAGCCGCCTCGCCCACCTGGGGATCGTCGACGCTCTCTTCGTCGGCATCGCGGTCCGCCGTCCCCAGGCATCGACCAAAGCGCTCGACGTGATGGCCGACACCACGATCGAACACTCCCTGTAGAAGGAACACACCCAGTGCCCCACCACGACCACTCCCCAGTGATCGACCTGGCCGTCCTCGACATGGCCGGCACCACCATCGCCGACAACGGCATCGTCGAACGGGCCGTGGACGAAGCCCTGTTCCTCGCGGGTCTCGACGCGATCACCCCGGAAACGCTCCGGCCCTTGCGCGGCATGGCGAAGACCGACATGTTCAACCGCTTGGCGCCCGATCCGCACAAGGCCTCGGAAGCCCACCAGAACTTCGTGGACCTCATGCTCAAGGCAGTGCTCGCCGGTGAGCTGCCCGCCAGGGACGGCGCCGAGGAAGTCCTCGTCGCCCTGCGAGAACGCGGGGTCAAGACCTGTCTCATGACCGGTTTCGACCTCGCGGTCCAGGGTGCGCTCCTCGACACGCTCGGCTGGCGCGACCTCGTCGACCTCACCGTTGCCCAGTCCGGAACACTCCGTGGCCGCCCCTACCCCGACATGATCCTCACCGCGGTCATCAGCCTCGGGATCGACGCGGTGCAGAGTGTCCTCGTCGCCGGCGACACGGCCAACGACCTGCTGGCCGGTACACGCTCCGGAGCCGGACATGTCATCGGAGTCCTCGGTGGAGCACACCAGAGGGAGCAGCTCGAGGCCGCACCGCACACCGCTATCGCCGACAACCTGGGAGAAGTGCTCGTGAACTTCGACTAGAGCGGGTCGCGGAAGGCCGATGCGCAGAAGGCGGACACTACGACGTGTCCCGCGCCGACCGGGCCAGCGCGCCGAGGCGCAGGTCACGGGTGCGGCTCTGGTGCGCGATCATGCGGTCGCGCGCGGCGGACGCGTCGCGGTGTCGTACCGCGTCCAGGATCCCCGCGTGCTCCGTGAGGATCTGCTCGAGGTTGTCGGGCAGGTCGGTGGCCGAAGAGGTGTGTGCGTCGTACGTCTTCAACTGGGCGTCCAGACGGTCCATCAGTTCGGAGATGGTGGGGTTGTGCCCGGCCTCGCGCAGCACCACGTGCCATTCGCTGTTGAGGTCCCGCAGTTCGGCGGGATCGGTGGTGTCCGCCGTGCTTTCCTGGACGTGGACGAGACGGGCGAGGTCGAGTTCCGTCCGTCGCATGGCGGCGGCTTGCACGATCGTCGACTCGAGCGCGATGCGCGCCTCGCAGATCTCCAGGATCTCCTCCGGGGTACGGGTACGGACCACATAGCCGCGAGTCGCCTGCTCGACCAGCCCGTCCTGCTCAAGCCTGATCAGGGCCTCCCGCACCGGGGTGCGCGAGACGTTGTACTCGGCGCTCAGAGCCGATGGGATCAGAACGGTCCCCGGTCCCGCCTGCCCGTTGACGATGCGCTGCCGGATGCGGGCGTAGTGGCTGATGGTGCGTCCATCGTCCTGTGAAGCGGTCACGTCCTCTTCCTTGTCATCTCGTCCACCACTCGATACAAGTGTATACAGATGTTTGCACATAGATGCAGCTGTGGTTATGATCCCCCACAAGTGCTCCGCAAGGCTCGGAGTGCACGGCAGACGGCCGACCTCCATGTCCAGGGGAGTTCCAGATGCATCGCGATGCCCAGTCACGGCGGGGTCCTGCCCGCCTGGCCGTCGTGATCGCCTTCCCGTGGCGGACCGAGTTGACGTGCCGTCGGCACATCGACCTCATGCGCAGCTCCAGCGCGCGCTGTCGCTGATCTTGATCACTTCGTAGCTTCACGTCCGGCGAGCCCGGCTCTCACACGTGAGCGTTTCCCAAGCACGTCGCCTTTGGCCCAGCCCGGGCGATGTGTCCCTCACGCCACCCGCCGCGCGCGGGAACCCTCCCACGGCCTCACGCTCGGTTCGGTTCCCGCGCCGACTCCTGTGCGGGTGAGGACCGAGGCGATCATTCCTGAAGGGGAGATCCATGCCCGAGCGGCAACTGCTCACAAAAGAAGGGGGTCGGCTCCCTTCCGAGCCGGTGGGGAGCACCGGATCCGAAGCGGGGCGCGGGCCGGTGCCACCCTCGTCCCGATCCGCTGTCCCGCGCCGGATCGTCAGCCGACTACCCGCCCTCGGTCGTGCGGTCGGCCCCTGGGCCGTACCGCTGCTGGCTCTCGTGATCTGGCAGCTCACCGCTCGGAACGGCGTCCTCCCGCCCTCCGTACTGCCCGCCCCCGAGGTGGTGGTACGGGCAGGTTCCGATCTCGCCGCCACCGGCGAACTCCAGCGGCACATCCTCGCCAGCCTGCGTCGCATCGCGCAGGGGTTCGGGCTCGGCGCGGTCACCGGTCTCATGCTCGGGTTTCTGGTGGGCATGTCGAGAATCGCGGACATACTTCTGGACCGCTCACTACAGATGGTCCGCACCATCCCGCACCTGGCCCTGGTGCCCCTGATGATCGCCTGGTTCGGCATCGGCGAGGAGCCCAAGATCCTTCTCGTGGCGCTGGGCACGTTCTTTCCCATCTACCTGAACACCGTCACCGGTATCCGCGGGGTGGACCCCAAACTGCTCCAGCTCGGCCGTTCCTACGGACTGGGGCGTTGGGCCCTGGTCCGGGAGATCGCGGTGCCCGGGGCGATGCCCACCATTCTGGCCGGCATCCGCTACTCCCTGGGCGTCGCCTGGATCACGCTCGTGATCGCCGAGACCATCTCGGCCAGTGACGGAATCGGCTACCTCGCCCAGGACGCGCGCCAGATGCTCCGCACCGATCAGATCGTGCTCGCCATCGTCTTGTACGCCTGCGCCGGCCTGCTCGCCGACCTCCTCACCCGGCTCATCGAACGAAGGATCCTGCGATGGCACCCCAGCTACCGCCGCCCGTCCCCGTGACCCGTCCGCACGCTTCCCAGGGCGCCGGGCTTTCGCTTGACGCAGTGGGCCGACGGTACGGCGATCGTTGGATTCTGCGGAACCTCGACCTGGAGATCGAGTCCGGCTCCTTCGTCTCCTTCCTCGGCCCCAGCGGCGTGGGCAAGAGCACACTGCTGCGGATCATCGCCGGACTCGAGCAGCCGAGCACAGGCGGTGTCACCCTGCGCGGAAGCGGACCGGGGCCCGTCACGGCCCGCATGATGTTCCAGGAGGACCGTCTGCTGCCCTGGCGCAGCGTCGAGGACAACGTCCGGCTGGGCGTCAACGGCCGTAGGGACGAGGCGCGTTCGCTGCTGCGAGCCGTGGGCCTGGACGGCCGGGGAAGCGCCTGGCCGACCGAACTGTCCGGAGGGCAGAAGCAGCGAGTCGCCCTCGCCCGTGCCTTGCTGCACCACCCCGAACTCCTGCTGCTGGACGAGCCGTTCGGTGCCCTGGACGCCATCACGCGGATCAAGATGCAGCAACTCGTGGAACGGCTCTGGCTGGACCAGCCGCGCACCGTCCTGCTCGTCACCCATGACGTGGAGGAAGCGCTGGTGCTCTCCGACCGCGTACTGGTCCTCGCGGCCGGCTCGCTCGGACGAGACCTGAGGGTCGACCTTCCCCGCGGGGACCGGCGCGGGCACCCGGACCTCGTGGCCTGGAAGGAGGAGATCCTCCAGGACCTGCTCGAACCCGCGTCCGCCGGAACCGAAGCCGCCTGAATCAGCCCGGACACCGGCCGCGGACCGACCGTCCCCGGCCCACCCTCGTACCCCCTTATCCGCCACCCCGCGGAATGCCAAGGACCTCACCATGCCCAGACTCCGCCGTATCACCTCCCGCTCTGCCATCCCCACGACTCCTGCCGACGGGCTCTCCCGCCGTGGACTCCTCGCCCTTGGAGGCCTCGCCGCCCTCACCCCCGCCCTCGCGGCCTGCGGTGAGGACAAGACAGCCGGACCGGAGACCAAGCCGCTCGCGGACGGAGTGCCCCAAAAGCTCCGCTTCGCGGTCATCGGAAGCGGCAAGACCGGCATACCCGCGACCCTCCGCTACAAGATGAACGGCGTGAACCTCGGCAGGACTCTCGGCGGCACGACCGTCTCCTGGCCGTCCGGGTTCACCGCCTCCCTGCCCGTCATGGAGGCCTTCAAGGCCGGAAGCGTCGACTTCTCCTTCGCCACCGCCACCGCCGTCGCCTACGCGGTCGGCGGTGACGTCCCGATCGTGCCGCTCGCCGCCTACCCGCTGCCCGGCACCGAGGTGGAGATCCTCGTGCCGCGCGGCTCGGCCATCCACGGCGCCGCGGACCTCAAGGGCAAGCGGATCGCCGACCAGAAGGGCACGACCGGCACCTACAGCCTCATCAAGTACCTGGAGACCGCCGGATTGCGGCTGGACGACATCGACTACGTCAACCTGCCCGCCGCCGATGCCGAGTCCGCGTTCGCCAACGGCAAGGTCGACGCCTGGATCAGCTGGCAGCCCGCGATCGGCCTGGCCAAGGCCCGGCACAAGGCGCGCAGCCTGCCCGGGGTCAAGACGTACGACTACAGCTTCTACGTGGCCAGTGAGTCGTTTGTGAAGGACTATCCCGAAGCGGTGGCGAAGACCGTGCGCGCCGTCCGTGACGCGCAGCGGAGCATCAACCGGTCGCCCGAGCAGAGCGTCGAGTTCTTCGACCGCATCGGCGGCTTCGGCTCGACGGATGTGGAGCGCGCCGTCTACCTGGAGCTGACCCGCAAGAAGCTCCTGTCCGACTCGAACGCCGATGCCCTCGCGGCGGTCGACGGCAAGGCGATCGAGAGCACCCAGGATCTCGCCGACAACTTCCACGCCCTGGGCGTCTACCCGTCCAAGATCGATGTGGCCGGATTCCTGCGGGACACCCGCTTCGATTCCATCAGGAAGACGGTCGCCGCCGAACTGGGGAAGTGACCTCGGCACCGATCTCGGACAGTCCACGGCCGCGTAACTCTCAGGCAGAAAGACCCCGATGAACAGCTCCCGGAACCACACGAACCACATGCATCTGGCCGCCTTCGTGACCGCGGGTCCCGGTCGGCCGGGCGGCTGGCGCCACCCGGGTGCCGACCGGAACTGGCTGTCCGCGTCCCATTACCAACACATCGGCAGGGTGCTCGAAGAGGGCAAGTTCGACCTGATGTTCTTCGCGGACATCCTGTCCGTACCGGACCGCCTCGGCAACAACATGGACAGCCAGCTCCGGTACGGATCGCTCGGGTCCCTGCGCCTCGACCCCACCCCCATCCTGGCGTCCATCGCGGCCGTCACCGACCACATCGGCCTGGCCGCCACCGTGTCCACCAGTTATCTGGAACCCTTCCCGGTGGCGCGTTCGTTCGCCACGACCGATCACCTCAGCGACGGCCGGGCTGCTTGGAACGTGGTCACTTCCTTCCAGGACTCCGAAGCGCGCAACTTCGGCAACGACCGGCACATCGACCGGGACAAGCGCTACGAGCGGGCCGATGAGTTCCTCGAAGTGGCCTGCAAGCTCTGGGACAGCTGGGAGGACGACGCTCTCGTCCTCGACCCGGACACCCCGCTGTTCGCCGACCCCGAGTGCGTGCGCCACATCGACCATGAGGGGGAGTGGTTCAGTGTCCGGGGCCCGCTCAACGTGGCGCGTCCGCCGCAGGGCTATCCGGTGATCATCCAGGCCGGCGCCTCGCCCAAGGGGCGTGACTTCGCGGCCCGCTGGTCGGACGTCATCTTCTGTAGCCACGCCTCGCTCGAGTCGGCCCGTGAGTTCTACCAGGACATCAAGGGCCGCGCCGAGCGCCATGGCCGCCGCCCCGAGGACGTCAAGATCCTGCCGATGGCGACCCCCGTCATCGGCCCCACCACCGAGGCGGCACAGCGGTCCGCGGATGAACTGGCCGACCTGGTACCGCCGCTGGCGGGGTTGTCGACTCTGTCCTACCACTTGGACGTCGACCTCTCGGGTCTCCCGCTCGACGAGCCGCTGCCCGATGTGGATGTTCCCGGTGTCCAGGGCCACTACAAGGAGGTCGTGGAGATGACCCGGCGCGAGGGCCTGACGCTGCGGGAACTGGGCAAGCGCTATGGCGGCCGCGTCGAGGGCACGTTCGTCGGCACCGCTGCCGAGGTCGCCGACGGCATGGAGCGATGGTTCACCGAAGGCGCCTGCGACGGGTTCACCCTGGGTGCCGTCCACACGCCGGGCGCCTTCGAGGACTTCGTCCGTCAGGTGGTGCCGGAACTCCAGCGTCGGGGCGTGTTCCGGACCGAGTACGAAGGCCGGACGCTGCGCGACAACCTGGGCCTGGAGCGCCCTGCGGCCGGTGCGTGGCGCAGCCGCCGGCACGGCGTATGACCCGCGACCGGTGTGGGCGCGATCCCCGAGTCGCGCCCGCCCTGCCTCTCTTCGACGACCGTACGACCAAAGGGAAGACCACGGACGATGACGACCGCAGGCCAGACCACAAGCATCAGCGGCCGCACCACGGACACCCTGGGCCGGTTCCTGGTGACCGCACGGGGCAACCACTTCGTCTCCGATGCGCGAACCGGGCCGGGGGAGGCGGTCCAGGCGGGGGAGCTGCTGCTGGCATCGCTCGCGTCCTGCTCCCTGAGCAACATCCAACTCCACGCGCGGGAACGGGCATCGGGTTTGACCGGCGGGCAGGCTCAGGTCAGCTACGAACGCGATCCCGAGGACCCCACCCGGTATGCCCGCATCCGCCTCGAACTGCGGCTGAGCGGCGTCACCCAGGAGGAGGCCGAGGCCTTGACCGGGCTCTTCACCGACAGCTGTCCCATCTACAACACGCTGCGGCGGGGCGGAAACGTCCAGATCGCCGTCCGCACCGAAGCGCCCGCCCCCGCCTCCTCCGTTCCCACGGGACGAGCACCGGCGGTGTGACCTCGCGCGTCAACCTGGAGAGTCCTTCATGGCCGCCGTTCTGTCCGTCTCGGGAAGCCCGTCCGCCGTCTCACGCACGGCTCATCTGCTTCGCCACGTGACGAGTCGACTCACGCGCCACGGCCACGAGGTGGCCACCTTGAACGTCCGGACGCTGCCGGCCGACGCGCTTCTCGGCGCCGACTTCCACCACCCGGCGATCGTCGAGGCGGCGGCCCGGTTCGAGCACGCGGACGGGGTCGTGATCGGCACTCCCGTCTACAAGGCCGCCTACAGCGGTCTGCTGAAGGCCCTACTCGATCTCCTCCCGCAGTACGCACTCGCCGGCAAGACCGTGTTGCCCCTCGCCACCGGCGGCAGCACCGCCCACGTCCTGGCCATCGACTATGCGTTGCGCCCCGTCCTGAGCTCCATGGGGGCCGCGCACATCGTGCAGGGGCGGTTCACTCTGGACAGGGACATCGCCGTCGGTGACGAGCGCGCCGATATCGATCCGGCGGCGGCCGACGCACTGGACCGGGTCACCGACGCCTTCTCAACCGCGCTGCCCGGCCCCGCGAACATCCTTGCCTCTACGGCATGACGCCCGCGCAGATCATGGCCTGCGTTATGGTGCCGCGACCATGCTCGACTGCGACGACCAGGGTGGCCCGGGGACCGGTATCCGCGGGGACCTTCTTACCCGACCTCGGAGGTACCACAGCGATGACGCCGACCGACCCCACGGCTCAGAGCTCCGAAGCGCCCGCCCCGCCACCCGGGTGTCCCGCACATCGAAGCGGCGAGGCCCTGCACGGCGGGGACCATGTCAGCCCTCTCGCCGTGCCCCTGAGCGGCCCCCGCTTCTACAACGAACCCAACCGTCTCTACCAGGAGATGCGCCGCGAACATGGTGCGGTCGCCCCCATCGTGCTCGAGGGCGGCATCCCGGCGTGGCTGGTTCTCGGCTACCGTGAACTGCACCAGGTCACCGCCGACTCCGTGCTCTTCACCCGTGACTCCGAGCTCTGGGACCAGTGGCACCGCGTTCCGGAGGACTGGCCGCTGGCGCCGCTGATCGGCCGTGGGCAGCCGTCCATCCTGTACACGACCGGTGAGCGGCACCGCGTACGGGCCTCGATGATCAGCGACGCGCTGGAGTCGGTCGACCCCTTCGAGATCCGGCAGCACGCCGAGCGACTGGCCGACGAACTGATCGACGGCTTCTGCGCCGAGGGCAGCGCGGACGTCATCGCCCGGTACGCGATGCCCTTCCCGGTGCGTGTCCTGGCGAAGATCTACGGCTTCCCGGACGAGCAGGGTCCCGGACTGGCCGCGGCCGCCATCGACCTGGCCGACGGCGGCGACCTGGCCCAGGCGGCTCAGGTCCACCTCGCCGAGGCCACGGCGGCCCTGATGGCCGAGCGGAAGGCGGGGAACGGACCCCGGGACATCGCCGCCCAACTGGTCGGCAACACCCTCGGCTTCACGGACGAGGAGATCCTCCACGACCTGATCGTGCTGGTCATCGCGGGCCACACCCTGACCGCGGACTGGATCGGCAACACGCTGCGACTGATGTTCACGGACGAACGGTTCGTCATGTCCCTGGCCGGCGGGCGCAAGAGTGTCTCGGAGGCCATGAACGAGGTGCTCTGGGAGGACACCCCCGCCCAGAACGGCGTCGGCCGGTGGGCGTCCCGCGACACCACGCTCGGCAACCGCCGGATCAAGGCGGGCGACATGGTGTGCCTCGGCCTCGCCGCCGCCAACAAGGATCCGCAGATACGCCCCGACGGCACGAGGCTGACCGGCGGCAACAACGCCTTCCTCTCCTTCGGGCACGGCGAGCACCGCTGCCCGGTCGCGGCGCAGGAGATCGCCGAGACCATCGCCCGCACGGCCATCGAGGTGCTGCTCGACCGGCTGCCCGACATCGACCTCGCCATCCCGGCCGAAGAACTCACCCGCCGTCCCTCCCCCTGGGCACGAGGCATGACGACACTGCCCGTGCACTTCACCCCGACGCCGGCGGTGGGCGAGACGGCCCGCTGACCCCACCCTCATCCCACGGCGGTGCAACGGCGCCTGCTCACCGAGCCCAACCACCGCTGACACTCTGGTCCGGCGCCGAGCCGCCATCCCGGGGAAGTCGCCCCACCGGCTCCCGCGAGCCGTCGTCACCCAGCGGTACTACCGGCCCACCATCCGCACCCTCACCGTCGTGGCTCGCCCGTATCCCGCATTTGTCCTGCGGAATCCCGATCGCCGGAATATTCACCTTAGGGCGCAAAGCAGTGTTATGAATGAACTGTGAAGGGGCTTTCCCGTCGAAACCGGCCTTGGCTCCGCCGTCTCGCCACCGGTCCACTGCGAGCAGAATCGGACCCAGGTGCCGGTTCGGGACTCCGCTCCCTGGTGAACCTGGGCAGTGCCGCCGGGCAGGTGTTCGTTGCGCAGGTCATCATCGTGGTGCTGCTGGTCGCGGCCGGGGCACTGGCCCTCGTGCTGTTCGCGCGGCAGTACAGCATGCGCGAGGCCCGGCAGCAGTCGGTGACCGCCGCCGAGGCGTTTGCGAACTCGCCGGGCGTCGTCGCGGCGCTGGACAGCCGGAATCCGACGGCGGTGCTACAGCCACGCGCGGAGGCGGCCCGGCAGCGGGCGGATGTCGACTTCCTCGTCGTCATGAACACGCACGGGATCCGTTATACGCATCCCTTCCCGGGGGCGATCGGGAAGAAGTTCGGGGGGATCATCGGGCCCTCGCTGGCGGGTCGCGTCACCGTTGAGCGAACGCGCGGAGGGCCGCCGCTGCCCGGGGGCAGCGGCCCGGCCATCGAGGCCATTGTCCCGGTCTTCCGCGACAATGGCTCGATCGCCGGCCTGGTCGCGGCGGGGGTCAAGATCCAGAACGTGACCAGACTGGCCCAGCAGCAGCTGCCGATCGTCTTCGGCTCCGGCGCGGGCGCGCTCGCAGCGTCGACGGTCGGCACGATGCTGGTCTCCCGGCGGCTGCGGCGGCAGACGCATGGGCTGGGGCCGACGGAAATGACACGGATGTACGAGCACCATGATGCGGTGCTGCACGCGGTCCGGGAGGGCGTGCTCATCATCGGAGCCGACGGGCGGCTGCTGCTGGTCAACGACGAAGCACGGCGACTGTTCGATCTGCCGACCGACGCGGAGCGCCGGTATGTGCACGACATAGGTCTGGACAGCAAGACGGTGCGGCTGCTGGCGTCGGCAGACCCGGTCACGGATGGGGTGCATCTGGCGGGGACCGGCTGCTCGCGGTGAACAAGCGACCGACCGCCCCCTTCGGCGGACAAGCGGGCAGTGTGGTGACGTTGCGGGACACCACGGAGCTTGCGGCGGTGTCGGGACGGGCGGAACAAGCGGGGGAGCGGCTGAGGCTGCTGTATGACTCCGGGGTGAAGATCGGGACCACACTGGACGTCGTCCGCACCGCACAGGAACTGACAGAAGTGGCGGTGCCACGGTTCGCCGACGTCGTCGCCGTGGATCTTCTGGACGTGGTGGTACAGGGGGAAGAACCGGCCCGGGAGCCGTGGGGGCAGATGCGGCGCACGGCGATCAGCGGTCATCGCGACGGGTTGCCCCTGTATCCGGAGGGTGAGTTGATCACGTTCCGGCCGGGAACACCGCAGGCCCGGGCGCTGGAGACGGGGCGGGCGCTGGTTGAGACGGACCTGCTGGGGACCGGAGAGTGGCGGGAGCAGGATCCCGCCCGGGCCCGAAGGATGCTGGAGTGCGGACTGCATTCCCTGATCGCCGTGCCGTTGCGGGCCAGGGGAGTGGTTGTGGGCATGGTGGACTTCTGGCGCGGGGCCGATTCACCGGCGTTCGTGGAGAGCGATCTTTCGTTCGCGGAGGAGCTGGCGACGAGGGCTGCTGTCTGCATCGACAATGCGCGGCGGTACACGCGGGAGCATGCGATGGCCGTGACGCTTCAGCGCAGTTTGCTGCCGCGAGGGCTGCCACAGCAGAACGCCCTGGAGGTGGCGTGGCGCTACCTGCCCGCGCAGGCCGGGGTCGGCGGGGATTGGTTCGACATCATCCCACTCCCGGGAGCACGCATCGCCCTGGTGGTGGGCGATGTGGTCGGCCACGGTCTGCACGCGGCGGCGACCATGGGACGGCTGCGCACCGCAATCCACAACTTGTCTGCCCTGGACCTGTCGGCCGACGAACTTCTGGGCTACCTGGATGAGCTGGTGGCCCACATGGACACCGACGAAAGCGAAGAAGAGGTCGAGCAGGAGGTCACTGGAGCCACCTGTCTGTACGCGATCTACGACGCGGTCTCCGGAACGTGCACCATCGCCCGCGCCGGCCACCTGGGCCCCGCCCTGGTCCACCCCAACGGCGCCGTCTCGTTCCCCGACACCCCGATCTCACCTCCCCTGGGCCTCGGCGGCAGTCTCCCGGTCGAAACCGCCACCCTGCACCTGCCGGAGGGCAGCCGACTGGCCCTGTTCACCGACGGATTGATCGAGGACCGCCATCGGGACCTCGACACAGGCCTGGAGCTTCTGCGAGACGTCCTTGCCCAAACCCACCGAACCCCGGAACAGACCTGCCAGGCGGCATTTGACGCCCTGCTGCCCGAGCGCCCCACCGACGACGTCGCCCTGCTCGTCGCCCGCACCCGGATCCTGGACCCCGCTCAGGTCCGCGAATGGGACGTTCCCTCCGACCCCGCGGCGGTCTCCCGTATCCGTTCCGAGGTCGCCCACCAGCTGGAGACCTGGGGCCTGGAACAACTGGGCTTCACCACCGAACTGATCACCAGCGAACTGGTCACCAACGCCATCCGGTACGGCACACAACCCATCCGGCTGCGCCTGCTGCACGACCGCACCCTCATCTGCGAGGTCGCGGACGGCTCCAGCACCTCGCCGCACCTGCGCCGGGCGGCCACAACCGACGAGGGCGGGCGAGGCCTGTTCCTGGTCGCCCAGTTCGCCCAGCGCTGGGGGACCCGCTACACGGCCCGCGGCAAAATCATCTGGACCGAACAGTCCTTCCACGACGACGGCGCAGCCCCCACCACCGCGCTGACCGACGCCCTCCTGGACCAATGGGAAGAGTGAACGACCCCCAGCGGCCCCGCTTGGGCGAGGCACCGGTCGGCGGTGACTGTCAGCCGAACCAGGTGGCCTGGAGCACCACGATGCGCTCGCCGCGCACGTCGGTGAGATAGGTGAGCATGAGATGGCCCCGGGCCTCGGTGCGCAGCCCGGGGCTGGAACCGGTGTACGAGGCGCCTTCGAGGAAAACCATGGACTCCCGCACGGCGATCTCCTGCGCCAGCTGCTCGGCCTCGGCGCGTGCCTCGGGTGGCAGCTCATTAAGAAGATCGTCCGGGTCGGCTTCCCAGTGCCAGTCAGCCACCAGCGACCTCTCGGTGCGCAGCCCGTACGATCTCCCCCGCCTCGCGGATGGCGCGGGCCCGCACGTCCGCGTCCTCGCTGTCCATGGCGGCCTCGGCTGCGTGCAGCCGGTCGGCTGTCCGGGGATGCCGTTCGATCTCCACGGTCACCCCCCACTGGCGGTAGAACATCCGGATCGGCACGACACTGTCCTCCTCGCCCGCCCGGATGAACGCCTTCTGCATGTCTTCGAAGAACTCCGGCAAGCGGGAAGGTGCCACTGCGGCCACGGCCTGGCGCAACGCGGGAAGGGTGAGGGCAGGCATGGGGATCAGCGGACCGTCGTTCTCTGTACGTGGCACTGTCATGGTCAGCCCCTTCCCTCGCCCCGTGCAGCTCCCGCGTCAGCCTATCGCTCATCCATATCGCCGGCCGCCGCGCCGGAGATCCCCGTGCCCCGCTGCCCGGTGCCGACGCGCCGTGGACGGCAGGGCAGACTGTCGGCGGGCCACGCGGTGACGAGGCGCGGCGACGAGACCGGGAGGGGACCGATGACCGACACATCCGCCCACCAGCACCCGGAGGCAGCCGGACCGGTACACGTCACCGTGTGGGAGGACGGTGGAGCGGGCCTCCCAGCCGTCGTCCTGGTCCACGGGATCCTCACCTGGGGTGACGACGAGCAATACGGCTTCGCGGCGCAGCGCCCGCTGGCCGACCGGCACCGGCTGCTGGTGATGGACCGCAGAGGTTACGGGCGCAGCCCGGACATCGCGCGCAGCGACTGGTCGATCGATGCCGAGGACATCGTCGGGCTCCTCGGTACCGGGGCCCATCTGGTCGGACACGCGTACGGCGGCGTCAGCGCGATGGCCGCCGCCGTACGCCGTCCCGACCTGGTCCACTCGCTCACCCTGATCCAGCCCGGCGCGCTGCGGCCCGCCGAACGTCACCCGGTCGTCGCCGAGGCGCTGGCACGGGCCCGCGCGGCCACCGCCGCGCTGCCCGCCGACCTCACGCCCCAGGAGTTCCTGAGCGCGGCCACCGCATCGGTCGGCATGGCGACACCGGAGCCGACGCCGGCGCGGCTGCGCGCCGCGGCCGCCTCCATGGCCGAACGCCCCTGCTGGGACGCGGACATCCCACTCGGACCGCTGGCCGAGGCGCCCTTCCCCAAGCTGATGATCTCCGGTGACTGGGACGGGGCGCCCGAGCAGTACCGAAGGTACGCCGGCGAGCCGCTGATCGCCTGCGCCGACCACGTCGCGGCGGCGATCGGGGCCGACCACCTGATCGTCCCCGGCTACTACCCACACACGCAGCAGCCCGAACGAACCAATGCCGCACTGCGGGAGCTATGGGACCACGCCGAGCGAGCGTGACCGCTTCGTGGAACCGCCGGCCGAGAACACGGAGGGCTCGTGATGAACCACAACCTGGCCGCGCTGACGGCCGCGACCGCCACCAAGCCCATCACGCCTACGTCGGCCTCGAGGCGCTGAAGGTACCGGCCTTAAGCGAATCTCGATCGACGCCTTCTCCCGGGCGGCGGTGACGTCAGCGTGGCGCCCGGGGGCGGCCGGGAGCGGACCTGGACCCGCCGGTTCCGCTGCGTCTAGCCTTGGCCACGACCTGACGTCCCATCATGTGGCATGAGCGGGGCCGTCGTCGTGACCTGTCGTGCTGCCTCGGGCCATATGCCAGGGTGCGTACGGCCGGTGACCGCCGCCGCTCGCCCAGGAAGCGCTCCGTCATGACGACCACCCCCTCCACGGCGCCCGACATCCTCTCCCCGGAGTTCGCGGCGGACCCCTACCCCGCCTACCGGACCATGCGCGAGGACTTTCCGCTGATCCACCACCACACGACCGACGGTTACATCATCTCCCGCTATGAGGATGTCGCCCGGGCCTTCAAGGACCCGGTGTTCACCAGCCACAACTACGACTGGCAGATCGAGCCGGTGCACGGCCGGACCATTCTCCAGATGGACGGGCGTGAGCACTCCGTGCGTCGCGCGCTGGTGGCGCCCGCCTTCCGCGGGAAGGACTTACGGGAGAAGTTCCTGCCCGTCATCGAGCGCAACTCCCGGGACCTCATCGACGCCTTCCGGGACGCGTCCGAAGCCGATCTGGTGGGACAGTACGCGACCCGCTTTCCGATCAACGTGATCGTCGACATGCTCGGGCTGGACCGGGCGGACCACGGCCGGTTCCACGTCTGGTACACCTCGATGATCGACTTCCTGGGCAATCTGAGCCAGGACCCCGAGGTCGCGGCGGCGGGGCTGCGCACCCGGGACGAACTCGCCGCCTACATGATCCCGATCATCCGGGACCGGCGCGGCCACCCGGGCGACGACCTGCTCTCCGTCCTGTGCACCGCCGAGATCGACGGCACGCGGATGAGCGACGAGGACATCAAGGCGTTCGTCAGCCTGCTCCTCGCGGCGGGCGGGGAGACGACGGACAAGGCCATCGCCGGTCTCTTCCGCAATCTGCTGGCCCATCCGGAGCAACTGGCGGCCGTGCGCGAGGACCGTACGCTCATCCCGGCGGCCTTCGCCGAGACGCTGCGCTTCACGCCTCCGGTGCACATGATCTTCCGTCAGCCGCGCGAGGACGTGGAGGTGAGCGGTGGCACGATTCCGGCGGGTGCCACCGTCACCTGTCTGATCGGGGCGGCCAACCGTGACGAGGGCCGTTACGCCGATCCCGACACGTTCAACATCTTCCGCGAGGATCTGACGACCGGCAGCGCCTTCTCGGCCGCCGCGGACCATCTGGCCTTCGCGCTCGGGCGGCACTTCTGCGTGGGGGCGCTGCTGGCGAAGACCGAGGTGGAGGTGGGCGTCAACCACCTGCTGGACGCCTTCCCGACGATGGCCTTCGCCGACGGTGAGGCCCCCACCGAGACAGGGGTGTTCACCCGGGGCCCGGGCTCGCTGCGGGTGCGGTTCACCCAGCGGGCCTAGGCGCGGGCCGGGGACGGGAGCTCCGGGACGGCGGCTCCCGGAGCCCTCCGGGTCAGCGGAAGGCCGTGTGCCCGGTCAGTGCCTGGCCGAGGGCGAGGGTATGCATCTCGGATGTGCCCTCGTAGGTGAGGACGGACTCCAGGTTGTTCATGTGGCGGATGACCGGGAATTCGAGGGAGATGCCGTTGGCGCCCAGGATCGTCCTGGCCGTGCGGCAGATCTCGAGTGCTTCCCGTACGTTGTTGAGCTTGCCGAGGCTGATCTGTGCCGGGTGGACACCGTCGGCGGAATCCTTGAGGTCCGCCAGCCGCATGGCGGTCATCGTCGCCTTGTGCAGTTCCAGGGCCATGTCGACCAGCTTCTGCTGGGTGAGCTGGAAGGCCGCCAGGGGCTTGCCGAACTGCTCGCGCCGGGCCGCGTAGTCGGCGGCTGTGCGCCAGGCCGAGCGGGCCGCGCCGGTGACGCCCCAGACGATGCCGTACCGCGCCTCGTTCAGGCAGGTGAGCGGGGCGGAGACGCCCTGGGCCCGGGGCAGCGCCGCGGATACGGGCAACCGGACGGAGTCCAGGACGAGTTCGCTGGTGACACTGGCCCGCAGCGACATCTTGTGCTTGATCTCGGGTGCGGAGAAGCCGGGGGTGTCCGTGGGTACGACGAAGCCGCGGATGCCGTCGTCGGTGCGCGCCCAGACGACGGCGACCGCCGCCACCGAGCCATTGGTGATCCATGTCTTGCGGCCGTCGAGGATCCAGTCGCCGCCCTCGCGCCGGGCGCGCGTGCGCATCGACGAGGGGTCCGAGCCGTGGTCGGGTTCGGTCAGGCCGAAGCAGCCGATGGCCTGGCCCGCCGCCATACGCGGCAGCCACTGGTCCTTCTGCTCCTCGGAGCCGAAGCGGTGGATCGCGAACATGGCCAGGGAGCCCTGTACGGAGACGAAGGAACGCAGCCCCGAGTCGCAGGCCTCCAGCTCACGGCAGGCCACCCCGTACGCCAGGGCGGACATGCCCGCACAGCCGTAGCCGTCGAGATGCATGCCGAGCAGGCCCAGCTCTCCGAAATCGCGGGCGAGGTCGGCCAGGGCGGGGAGCTCGCCCTGTTCGAACCATCCGGCGATATGCGGTTCCACCTTGTCGGCCAGGTAGTGGCGGACGGTGTCGCGGACGGCCCGCTCCGTGTCGGTGAGCAGGGACTCCAGGCCGAGCGGGTCGACCGGGTCGACCGGGTCGAGCGTGGTGGACGGCATGGTCAGGCTCCTCGCTGGTGTGAGCGCTGGTGTGAGTGCGGGGTCGAGTGGTCGAGCAGGCGGGCGATCTCGGCCTCGCCGTAGCCGAGTTCGGCGAGTACGTCGCGGCTGTGCTGGCCGAGCGTGGGCGGGGCGGTGCGCATCGGTGGGCGCTCGCCGCGGAAGGTGACGGGGAAGGCGATCTGCCGCAGCGGTCCGATGGCGGGGTGGTCGACGTGTCGGAGCATGCCCAGCGCCTCGGTCTGTGGGCAGTCGTAGACCTCGTCGAGATGGCGGATGGGGGTGACCGGGACGCCCTCGCTCCCCAGCAGGGCGCACCAGTGGGCCACGGTGTCGTCGACCAGGACGGCCTGGAGCTTGGCGTTGAGGGCGGTGCGGTTCGCCACCCGGTCGCGGTTGGTGGCGAACCGCGGGTCGTCCGCCCATTGCGGGTTGCGGAGCGCCGCGCACAGTCGGCGGAACAACGCGTCGTTGCCGACGGCGATCACGAAGTGTCCGTCGGCGGCCGGGTAGGCCTGGTACGGGACCAGGCTCGGATGGCCGGAGCCCAGGCGCCCGGGGCGTTCCCCGGTCGCGAAGTAGCCGGTGGCCCAGTTGATGTGCAGGGCCAGCTGGGACTCGTACAGCGAGGTGGTGACGTACTGCCCGTGTCCGGTGCGCTCCCGTTCGACGAGCGCGGAGGTCACCCCGATGAGGCCGAAGAGGGCGGCGGACAGGTCCCCCATCGCGTATCCGGCCTTGACGGGCGGGCCGTCCGGCTCGCCCGTGAGCGACATCAGACCGGCCGACGCCTGCGCGATCATGTCGTAGCCGGGTTCGTCGCGCAGCGGTCCGTGGTCGCCGAACGCCGAGATGTGCAGCAGCACCAGGCGCGGGTAGCGGGCGGACAGATCCTCGTAGTCGAAGACGCGCGCGAGGGAGCTGCCGGGGCGGAAATTCTCCACGACCACGTCGGCGGTCGTCAGCAGCCGGTGCACGGCCTCCTGGCCCAGGGGCGACTTCAAGTCCAACGTCACCGAGCGCTTGCCGCGGTTGGCGGCCAAGTAGTACGTCGCGTCGGGGCCGTTGAAGGGCGGGCCCCAGCCGCGCGTGGGGTCGCCGCCGTCGGGGTGCTCGACCTTGATGACGTCGGCACCGAGGTCGGCCAGCGACATCGTCACATACGGTCCGGCCAGGATCTTCGACAGATCGACGACCTTGATCCCGGCGAGCGGGGCGGCCGCGGGCTGCTCAGACACGGGCGGCCTCCGCCGCCTCGTACCCGGCGCCGGGCGCGGGGACCACGGCGAGGGGCACCCGGCCGCCGTCGGCGAGTTCGGCGAGGTGGTCCAGCGCGGTGCGGGGGAGGGCGTCCGGGTTGTCCAGCAGGGCGAGGCATGCGTGGGCGACCAGGAGCTTGCGGCCGTTGCCGGTCGCCTCGGCCTCGTACTCGGCCTGCTCGAAGAGGAGCGTGGCCATGACGGCACGGGCGAGTTCCTCGGCGTACCGGCCGATCCTCATCTCCGCTTCCTCCCCGGGGAGCTCCAGCAGCCGGTCCCCCTTCGCGCGCAGCGCCTTCCAGCGGTCGGCGAGGTGTCCCGCGAAGCGGTCGGTCCCGTAGGTGTCGGCGAGGGTGTGGTGGGCACCCCGGCGGCGCATGCAGCGCAGCACATCGAGCGCGATCACGTTCGACGACCCCTCCCAGATGGAGCCGAGGTGGGCGTCGCGCAGCAGGCGCGGGTTGACCCAGTCCTCGATGTAGCCGTTGCCGCCGCGGATCTCCATCGCCTCGCCGGTGACGGTGCGGGCGCGCTTGCACAGGGAGTACTTGGCGAGCGGGGTGAGGACGCGGATCAGGTCCCGGGCGGTGGTGGACCCGTTGTCGGCCTCGGTCAGACGGGCGGCCGCCTCGAGCACGAGGCCGAGCGCGGCCTCCGCGTCGACGACCATCGGCAGCAGGGTGGCGCGCATCAGGGGCTGCTCGAACAGCGGCTTGCCGAACACCTCGCGGAGGCGGGTGTGGTCGACGGACTCGCGGACGGCGCGTCGCATCAGAGCGGTGGCACGCATGGCGTTGGAGAGCCGGGAGACATTGACCATCTCGGCCATCTGACGGAATCCGCGGGTGAGTTCGCCGACCGGGGTCGCATACGCCTCCTTGAGGGAGACCTCGGCGCTCGCGATGGACCTCGAGCCGAGCTTGTCCTTCAGACGGTCGATACGGATGGCATTGCGGCGGCCGTCCGGGCGCAGCCGCGGGACGAGGAACATGCCGAGCCCGCGCGTGCCCGCGCCCTGGCCGGGGACGCGGGCGAGCGTGAGGATCACATCGGCGGCCGGGTTGGAGGCGAACCACTTCTCGCCCGTGAGCGTCCAGTGGCTGCCGTGGTCGGTGGCGAGGGTCCGGGTCAGGCCGACGTCCGTACCGCCCTGCCGCTCCGTCATGAACATCGCCCCGGTGGCGCGGAGTTCAGGGTCGGTGGAGGACAGCGCGGCGATCTCGTCGGCGTACCGCTCCGGATCGAACAGGCGCAGCACACGGGCGGCGGAGTCGGTCATCGACAGCGGGCACGCCATGCCGAACTCCGACTGCACGTACAGATAGGAGAGCGCGTACTTGACCGGGTGCGGGATCGCGGTGGGCCAGCCGTGGACGCCGGGGCGGTGCGACATCGCGGCGAGGCCGAACCGCTCGTACGCGATCGAGGCAACCCGGTCGTGCGCCGGGTGGTACTCGATCTCGTCGACGCGTTCGCCGTCGGGGGCGTACTGGCGCAGTTTCGGCGGGTTGGCGTCGGCGAGCGCGGCCTGCCGGTCCAGCTCACCGGCGGCGAGCCCGCCGAGCTCGGTGAGCAGCGGCTCCACTCGGGCGCGGTCCTCGGCGGACAGGATCCGGTCGAGCAGTGGGCGCAGGGCGGGGTCCTGATCGGCGTAGTTCACAGATGGGTCTCCTGTGTCGAGTTCACAGCCGGGTCTCCCGTTCCGGGTGAGAGGCGGCTCAGACGGGTGTGGCGGCGCGGGCGGCGACGACCGGGGAAGGTTCTCCGGTGCGGGCCAGCAGCGGCAGCACGCCGAGGAGGGTCACGGCGGTGTAGCCGAGGCCGAGGCCGACGACCGGCCAGATCGAGCCGGAGGCGGTGAGCAGGTACTGGGCGGCGATCGGTGCGGTCCCGGCGAAGAGCGTGGTGCACAGCTGGTACGACAGGGACATTCCGGTGTAGCGGACCTCGACGGGGAACACACGGGCGAGGATGCCCGCCAGCGCCGCGTAGTACATGGCGTGCGGGAAGGTCGCCAGCCCCATCCCGAGGACGGCCAGCCAGAAGTTGCCGGTGGCGCAGAGCACGAACATCAGCGGCAGGACGACGAACTCGGGCACGAGCATCCACAGCACGGCCTTCTTCACCGGCCACTTCCCGGCGAGGACGGCGCCGAAGGGCTGGACCACGACCTGCACCACGAGGGCGAGGGAGATGACGGTCAGAAAGGTGGTGCGGTCGAAGCCGATGTCGGAGGTGGCCCAGGAGAGCGCGAAGGTCGTCTTGATGTAGGTGATCGCGACGCCGGCCGTGCCCGCGAGCACGCCCAGGACGACGAGCAGCGGATAGCGGGTGAGCACGACCTTGATGGGCAGCTTGGCGGTCTGCCCGCGTTCCAGGACGGCCAGCATCTCGGGGGTCTCCGCCAGCCGCAGCCGGATGACCAGGCCGATGGCCACGAGGACGGCGGAGGCGAGGAAGGGGACACGCCAGCCCCAGGATTCGAAGGCGGCGTCCGGAAGCCTGGCGATGGCGAGAAAGGCGAGCGTCGCGAGGAGGTTGCCGACCGGGGAACCCTGCTGGGCGAAGGCTCCGTAGAGCAGCTTCCGCTTCGGCGGGGCGTACTCGGTGGCGATGAGCACCGCGCCGCCCCACTCCCCGCCCATCGCGACGCCCTGGATCATGCGCAGCAGGACGAGGAGGACCGGGGCGGCGGCGCCGATCTGCGCGTATCCGGGCAGCAGTCCGACGCAGAAGGTGGCCGTGCCCATCATGACGAGCGTGGTGATCAGGGCCTTCTTGCGGCCGTGGCGGTCGCCGTAGTGGCCGAAGATCAGGCCGCCGAGGGGGCGGGCGAGGAACCCGACCCAGAAGGTGGCGAACGCGGCCAGTGTGCCGACCGCGGGCGGGACGTCGGCGAAGAAGACCTTGCCGAGGACGAGCGCGGAGGCGGAGCCGTAGATGTAGAAGTCGAACCACTCGATGGTGGTGCCGACGAAGGCGGTGATCCCGGCGCGCCTGGCGTCGCGGGCCGTGGGTGGCCGATCGGCGGGAGTGATGTGCTGCATGACGAGCGTCCTCTCGTAGCGGCAGATCTCGCCACGAGAGCCTGTGGAGGAGAGCGGTGCGGCCGCTCGGCGCCCCATCGCGAGATGGGCATCACTGTGCACCCGCCGTTTCAGAGGTGTCCAAGACCAATTACGCCCATCGGTGAGACGTCATCCATCACAATCGACGGGCCGATCACCGCTGTCCGTGGAAGTCCGCCGGGGTGGGCAGGACCCGGTCGGCGACGCGCAGCACCGCCGCCAGCGCGGCGGACTGGTTGCCCGAGCGCCAGCCCAGCGCGATCGGCAGCACCGGCACATCGTCCCCGGCCAGGGGACGGAAGACGACATGTCCCAGTTGGATGTTGCGCGCCGACTCCACGACCACCGCGAGGCCGACACCCGCGCCGACCAGGGCGAGCATGGTGTACGAATCGGGTGCCTCCTGAGCGATCCGCGGCGTGAACCCCGCCTCGTGGCAGGCCTGCATCATCGCCTCCCGCACCGCGGAGCCGCGAGAGAGCGGGAACGTCACGAACGGCTCCCGCGCCAGCTCGGCGAAGGCCACTTCGGCACGGTCCGCGAGCGGATGGCTGTCCGGCAGCGCCAGCTGAAGCCGCTCCATGCGGACGACCCGCGCGCCGATCCCGCGCCGTACGGGCAGCGCCACGAAGCCGAGGTCCAGCGACCCCTCGGCGATCCGTCCCAGCGCCTCGCCGGCATACGTCTGGCCCTCCAGCACCAACTCGATACCAGGGTGCTCGGAGGTGACGGCACGGGTCAGCACCGGCAGGGCGGAGTAGCTGCTGGCGCCCGCGAAGCCGAGCGTGACGCGGCCGACCTCGCCCAGATGCGCCGCCTGCACGGTCCGTCGCGCGGCCGAGGCCTCGGCCAGCAGCCGCCGGGCGGGCTCCAGCAGCGCCCGCCCGGCGGCGGTGAGCCGCACGGAGCGGGTCGTACGGTCGAACAGCCTGACCCCGAGGTCCCGCTCCAGCAGCCGGATCTGCTGGCTGAGCGGCGACTGGGCGATGTGCAGCCGCTCGGCTGCCCGCCCGAAGTGCAGTTCCTCGGCGACGGCGACGAATCCGGAAAGGTGACGTAGCTCCACACACCCGACCATGCCATCCACACCGCTGCAAGAGAACTGACGCCACATCAAATTGCTGCGGCCGGGACCGGTTCTCGGTGGAATTCATAACACCCCGGGAACACCGGTGTGAAACGAGTGTGAAGAAGGTTTCGGTTGGGCTGTCCCGGCAAGGGGGAGCCCCATGAGTTACCCCCATGACCGCATAGCGGATAACAGTCAGTACAACAGCGATGGAAATCGTCCATACCATGCCGACCCGGCCGGCTATCCCGCCCCCGCCAATCAGCGCCGGGCGGCCAATCGAGGGGGTCTGGGTGCAGACAGGACAGCGCTGGTCATTCACACCGTCGCAGACATTGCCGCGGGTTTTCTGGCGTTGTGGATCCTGCTGTACATGCTCGACGCGAATCAGGCGAATGTCTTCGTCGACTTCGTGCACGGTGTAGCGGACTGGCTCGCCGGCTGGTCGCAGGACATCTTCACGATGGACACGGAATCGGTGCGGGTCTTCTTCAACTACGCACTGCCCGCGGTGATTTACCTGGCGATCGGGCACGGTGCGGCGGCCTGGGTGCGACGGCTCTGACGCCGCAGGCTCGGCGGCCGGTACCCCTCTTCGTGACGAGGGGTGCCGGCCGCCGTCGTGTTCGGGCGGACCATGCGGCTACCAGCGGCGATGCCCCGCGCGGAGGACGTCGGCGCCTGGGGCCGGCAAGGGGCTGGAGGGGGGCGCGGGCGGATAGCGAGTACCCGCCCGCGCCACGCGCCCTGCTGTCCCTGAACCCGGGGGGGACCGGAGATCGACCAGGGAGGGCGCGCGCCGATGACCAATCGGCAGTACTTACAGCGCCGTACCGTAAACGCGTGTTACTCCTGGGCAATTTTCGCCCGGCGCACCCCGTCCGAGCGTGGCCGAGTAACACGATCCGCGCCCCCGGCGCTGTAGGTAATGGAGCCATCGGCACCGCCGTGGAGTGGTGTGTGGAGCCATGTCCCAGCCGCACGCGGAAAATCCCGGAATATCAGCACACGAGAGCCGGAGGCCCACCGAGAGCACGTCCAGATAATGTCCGAAATGCAGAGTGGTCGCAAGGCCTTCACATTCGCAGTCACGGCTGATGGGAAATATCGGCTGTGCGCTTTTCGCTGCCCGCCGTAGTTGTGTATCGAATTGGAAACACTCCGAGGTGCATGCCCTCCGCCATTTGCGTTTCAGTCGGGTGAGGAATGCACACTGTCGGGCATGCACCCAAGGACAGACAGCAGAAACGCCGACTACGCGCACCCCGGTGGATGGGGAAACACCGCGCCGGGCGCCGACGGCCCGTACCCACCGGATGACTTCCCGTACGAGGGGCACGGTGGCGGGCACCGCGGCAGACCGCACCGCCGCCGTGGCAGGACGGTCGTACGCGTCCTGGTCGCCGTGGTCCTGGTTCTGCTGGTCGTCTCGGTGGCGACGTACTTCTGGGCCGACTCCCAGCTGCGCAAGGAAGTCGACCTCAGCAAGGTGGTCGACCGCCCCGGCACGGGGGGTGCCTCTATGTCTTCCGTCAAGGC
>NZ_JACVYG010000060.1:0-62265 GCF_014712245.1 Streptomyces sp. 5-10 | reverse complement strand
TGCCCACGTGTTACTCACCCGTTCGCCACTAATCCCCGGCCGAAACCGGTTCATCGTTCGACTTGCATGTGTTAAGCACGCCGCCAGCGTTCGTCCTGAGCCAGGATCAAACTCTCCGTGAATGCTTCCGGGCTATCCCGGCAAACACTGCACGAGAGCGGAACGGAACCGGAGGAATAACCCGGACCGTCCACAGCGTCCTCGCTGTTGTGTTTCTTCAAAGGAACCTCGTCCAAACGATGGACGGGGTATCAACATATCTGGCGTTGACTTTTGGCACGCTGTTGAGTTCTCAAGGAACGGACGCTTCCTTCGAAACCGTTTCACCGGTTTCTCCGGGCGCTTCCCTTCGGTGTTTCCAACCTTACCAGATCCGATTTCCGGTCGTTTCCGATCCGAATTCCGTTTCCGGTGGCCGTTGGAGGGCCTTGCCTTTCGGCTTCGTCGACTTTATCAGAATTTCTTCCGAGTCGATTTCCACCCCCGCCGGTGGGCTCCTCCGGAGTCCGTTGAGTGCTCCGGGTTCCCCTCTGGCGGAGCCGTAAACGTACTGGAGCGGGGCTCCTCGATGCAAATCGAGGAGCCCCGCCGAGTGTTCAGCGCCGGTGTGGTGCTGAGGGAGCGTCAGAGGTGACGTCAGACCTCGACGACCACGGGAAGGATCATCGGGCGCCGGCGGTAGCTGTCGGAGACCCACTTGCCGACCGCGCGCCGTGCCAGCTGCTGGAGCTGGTGCGGGTCCACGACCCCGTCGGAGGCCGACTTGGCCAGGGCATCCTCGATCTTCGGGATGACCGCGGAGAAGGCGGAGTCCTCGATGCCGGAGCCCCTGGCCTGGATATGCGGACCGCCCACGATCTTGCCGGTCGTGCTGTCGACGACCACGAAGATCGAGATGATGCCCTCCTCGCCGAGGATGCGGCGATCCTTGAGCGAGGTCTCCGTGACATCGCCGACCGAGAGGCCGTCCACGTACACGTATCCGGCCTGCACCTTGCCGACGATCTTGGCGATGCCGTCGACCAGGTCCACCACGACACCGTCCTCGGCGATGACGCAACGGTTCTTCGGAACCCCGGTCAACGCCCCCAACTCGGCGTTGGCGCGCAGATGGCGCCATTCGCCGTGCACCGGCATCAGGTTCTTGGGCTTGCAGATGTTGTAGAAGTACAGCAGCTCGCCGGCCGAGGCATGGCCGGAGACATGGACCTTGGCGTTCCCCTTGTGGACGACCGTGGCGCCCCATCGCGTCAGTCCGTTGATGACCCGGTAGACCGCGTTCTCGTTGCCGGGGATCAGCGAGGAGGCCAGGATCACCGTGTCGCCCTGCACGATGCGGATCTGGTGATCGCGGTTGGCCATCCGGGACAGCGCGGCCATCGGCTCGCCCTGGGAGCCCGTGCAGACGAGCACCACCTCGTCGTCCGGCAGGTCGTCGAGGGTCTTCACGTCCACCACGAGACCGGCCGGCACCCGCAGATAGCCGAGGTCACGGGCGATGCCCATGTTGCGGACCATCGAGCGGCCGACGAAGGCGACCTTGCGCCCGTACTCATGCGCCGCGTCGAGGATCTGCTGGATGCGGTGCACATGGCTGGCGAAGCTGGCGACGATGATGCGCTTCTGCGCGTTGCCGAAGACCTGGTTCAGCACGCCGGAGATATCGCGCTCGGGCGGTACGAACCCGGGCACCTCGGCGTTGGTGGAGTCCACCAGGAGCAGATCGATGCCCTCCTCGCCGAGCTTGGCGAAAGCGGGCAGATCCGTGAGCCGGCCGTCGAGCGGCAGTTGGTCCATCTTGAAGTCGCCGGTGTGCACGGCCATGCCGGCCGGAGTGCGGATGGCGACCGCGAGGGCGTCCGGGATGGAGTGGTTGACCGCGACGAACTCGCACTCGAAGGGGCCGATCCGCTCGCGGTGCCCCTCCTCGACCTCGAGGGTGTACGGACGGATCCGGTGCTCCTGGAGCTTCGCCTCGATCAGGGCGAGCGTCAGCTTGGAGCCGATCAGCGGGATGTCGGGCTTCTCGCGCAGCAGGAAGGGGACGCCGCCGATGTGGTCCTCATGGCCGTGGGTGAGGACGATGCCGTCGATGTCGTCGAGACGGTCCCGGATGGATGTGAAGTCCGGCAGGATCAAGTCGACTCCGGGCTGCTCCTCCTCGGGGAAGAGCACCCCGCAGTCGACGATCAGCAGCCGGCCGCCGTACTCGAAGACCGTCATGTTCCGGCCGATCTCACCGAGGCCGCCGAGCGGGGTGACGCGCAGACCGCCCTCGGGGAGCTTCGGCGGAGGGCCGAGCTCAGGATGCGGATGACTCAAAAGACTCTCCTCACCACGCGCGCCACATGCCCCCTGGGCACATGGCGCGCGTGACATTCGTGCACTTGCTGATGTGTCTGTATGCAGTTGTGAAGTATGAAGGTGCGACCAATCGCCTCTTTGCTTAGAGCTGTACCCCGCCGGCGGCGAGATCGCGCTTGAGCTGTTCGGTTTCCTCGGCGGTGAGCTCGACCAACGGCAGGCGCAGCGGCCCCGCGGGCTGGCCCTGGAGGGCGAGCGCGGCCTTGGTCGTGATCACACCCTGGTTGCGGAACATGCCGGTGAAGACCGGCAGCAGCTTCTGGTGGATCTCCGTTGCCTTCGCGACGTCGCCCGCGAGATGGGCCTCGAGCATGGCCCGCAGCTCGGGGCTGACCAGGTGGCCGACCACGGAGACGAAGCCGACCGCGCCGACCGACAGCAGCGGCAGGTTCAGCATGTCGTCGCCGGAGTACCAGGCGAGGCGGGAGCGGGCGATGGCCCAGCTGGCGCGTCCGAGGTCGCCCTTGGCGTCCTTGTTGGCGACGATGCGCGGGTGCTCGGCGAGCCGGACCATGGTCTCGGTGCCGATCGGGACACCGCTGCGGCCCGGGATGTCGTAGAGCATGACCGGCAGGCCGGTGGCGTCGGCGATGGCGGTGAAGTGCCGGAGGAGGCCTTCCTGCGGCGGCTTGCTGTAGTACGGCGTGACGGCCAGCAGCCCGTGGGCACCGGCCTGCTCGGCGGCGCGGGCGAGCTCCACGCTGTGCCGGGTGTCATTGGTGCCCGCTCCGGCCACGACGTGGGCGCGGTCGCCGACCGCCTCCACCACGGCGCGTACGAGCTGGGCTTTCTCCGCATCGCTGGTGGTGGGGGACTCGCCGGTGGTGCCGTTGAGGATCAGTCCGTCATTGCCGGCGTCCACCAGATGAGCAGCGAGTCGCTGGGCGCCGTCGAGGTCGAGCGCGCCGTCAGTGGTGAATGGCGTGACCATGGCGGTCAGCACCCGCCCGAAAGGGGTCTGCGATGTGGATGTCGGTGCCATGGGCTCCACGCTACTCGTAGCGCGACCCACGGCGCTCGCTCGGGGCGGCGGACGGAGCGAAGAGATGGGACCCGGCACTGCCTGCTCGGGGGTTCAAGCAGTGCCGGGCCCGTTTGTTCAGCCTAGATGAACTTCTCGAAACGCCGCAATACGGACACTTCGCCCGGTGATCCGTCCGAGGAGCGGGCCCCGGCCCACGCGGCCGGCTACGGAGCCACTCGGCCGTTGGCATTGAAGGCGGCGTGGGTGAGCGGCATCAGCCCCGCCCAGTGCGCCTCCATCCGCTCCCCCACCATCTCGATCTCCCGCTGCGGGAACGAGGGCACCGCGGCCTGCTCGTGCTGGGTGCGCAGCCCCAGGAAGTGCATCAGCGAACGGGCGTTGCAGGTGGCGTACATCGAGGAGAACAGGCCGACCGGGAGCACGGCCCTGGCCACCTCGCGGGCCACTCCGGCGGCCAGCATCTCCTGGTACGCCTCGTAGGCGTGGCGGTAGGCGTCCTCCATGACCCGGCCGGTCAGCTCGTGCTGCGCCGGGGTGCCCTCGACGAACTCGTACTTCCCCGGGCGGCCCTGCTGGACCAGCTTGCGGGCCTCACCCGGGACGTAGAACACCGGCTCCAGACGGCGGTAGCGACCGGACTCCTCGTTGTACGACCAGCCCACGCGGTGCCGCATGAACTCGCGGAAGACGAAGATCGGGGCGCTGATGAAGAAGGTCATCGAGTTGTGCTCGAACGGGCTGCCGTGGCGGTCCCGCATCAGGAAGTTGATCAGCCCCTTGGAGCGCTCCGGGTCCTTGGTGATCTCTTCAAGGGACTGCTCGCCCGCGGTGGACACCCGCGCGGCCCACAGCACATCGGAGTCGGCAGCGCTGTGCTTGACCAGCTCGACGGTCACATCGCTGCGGAAACTGGCCTTCTCGATCTCGGCGGGGATCTCGGTCACCGGGCGGTCCTTCCATGCGTCGCTCAGGGCGGCGCCCAGCTTACGGGCCACCACTGACAGTCCCGCCCAGCCGAAATTTTCGACTGAAGTCGTCGGATTCGGGCACCCAATCACTCATTCACACGTCCTACACATTGAAGTACTCACGTTCGAGGTTCCAAGGAGAGCCCGCACATGTCCCGCCGGCGAGAGCCCGTGCCGTTCGCCTTCGTCGCCGAAGCCGACCGTTTCCGCAGCAATGTCACCCCACCGCCCCGCCCCCGCGCCACACCGTCCCAGATCGCCGGACGGACCCTGATCGGGCTCACGATCGTCGCGGGGTTCATCGGCTCGCTGATGTTCGGGATACCCGCCCTCGACAGCCAGTCGCACCCCACCCACCAGATCCAGCAGTCGGAGGCGTCCGACGGACGCTGACCGGCGCTGGGATAGCCTCACCCAGCACAGGCCCATCCGGACATGTGTGTGAGTGAGGAACTCCCGTGCCCCTGCCCTTCCTGACCGCCGACCGCGCCCGTGACGATGACGCGGCGGCCGGAGCGGACCCGCTCGGCTACGAGGACCCGGACCGCTGGCGCCGGCCCTACCGGCCGGGGCCCTGGAGGGTCGGGGGCGCCGCTCTTCTGCTGCTGCTCGCCTCGTACGTCCTGTTCTCCGCCATGATCATCGCGATGGCGGGATCGCTGCCCGCGGCGGGCGTCTGCGTCGCCGTCGCGGCGCTGATGATCGTGACAGCCGTAAGGCTGGTGCGCAGCGGTGTCGTGGTGAGCCCCCAGGGGCTGCGCCGGATCGGCTTCCTGCGCAGCACCACCGTGCGCTGGCAGGACATCGCCGCGATCCGCACGGCTCAGCAGCCGGTCCGCTGGCTGGGCCTGCCCCGCACCGTCCAGGGGCAGGCGCTGCTGCTCCAGCCGGTGCGCGGCGGAGCACCCGACACCCTGATCACCAGCCATGACGCCGACTTCCTGGGCCAGGCGGAGAGCTTCAGCAGGGCCGCCGACGCGATCGAGGGCTGGGCCGCCGCCCACCGCTGAGACGCCGCCCACCCCTGAGCCGTACGCCCGCGGAGGGGCACCGCCGAATCCGCATGAGCATGCCGCCGCGGGCGGCCCGGGGTCAGCCCCCGGCCGCCCGCACCGGTTTGCCGTCGTGCAGGGCGATGGCGCGCTGCATCGCCTTACGGGCGCGCGCGGTGTCCCGGGCGTCGTGGTACGCCACGGCGAGCCGGAACCAGGACCGCCAGTCGTCCGGCGACTGCTCGGTCTCGGCCCGGCGCTTGGCGAAGACGGCGTCCGCCGAGTCCCGGTCGATCCGCCCGCCGGGCGTCCGCACCAACTCGTCGACCGGGAGGCCGCCCTCCGCCTCCAGCTCCCGGGCCAGCCGGTCCGCGCTCCGCGCGAACTGCGTGGTCTGCCACAGGAACCAGGCGCCGATGAGAGGCATCACCAGCACCGCCACTCCGAAGACGACCGTGACCGGGGTGCCCTCCCGGATCAGCAGCACCCCGCGGTCGCCGACCAGCACGAAGTAGACGACCAGAACGGCCGCGAGAACGAAATATGTGATCTTTGCGCGCACCGCTGTGCCCTCAGTCCAGATCGAGGAAGTGTTCCAGGCCGAAGGTCAGGCCGGGGGTGGCCACCACGCGGCGGACGCCGAGCAGGATGCCGGGCATGAAGCTGCTGTGGTGGGTGGAGTCGTGGCGGATGGTGAGCGTCTCGCCCTCGCCGCCCAGCAGGACCTCCTGGTGGGCCAGGAGCCCGCGCAGCCGCACCGAGTGCACCGGCACCCCGTCCACGTCCGCGCCCCGCGCCCCGTCGAGCCCCGTGGCGGTGGCGTCCGGCTGCGGGGCGCAGCCGGCCTCCCGCCGGGCCTCGGCGATCAGCTGCGCGGTGCGCGCGGCCGTGCCGGAGGGGGCGTCCACCTTGTTGGGGTGGTGCAGCTCGATGACCTCGACCGACTCGAAGAACCGGGCGGCCTGGCGGGCGAACCGCATGGTCAGCACGGCACCGATGGAGAAGTTCGGCGCGATGAGCACACCGGTGGTCGGCGAGGCGTCGAGCCAGCCGCGCAGCCGCGCCAGGCGCTCGTCCGTCCAGCCGGTGGTGCCGACGACGCCATGGATGCCGTGGCGGACGCAGAACTCGAGGTTGTCCATCACCGAGGCCGGTTCGGTCAGCTCGACCGCCACCTCGGCGCCCGCCTCGACCAGGGTCTGAAGCTGGTCGCCCCGCCCCAGCGCGGCGACCAGTTCCAGGTCCTCGGCGGCCTCCACGGCTCGTACGGCCTCGGAGCCGATCCGGCCCTTGGCGCCGAGGACGGCCACACGCAGCTTGCTCATCGATCCTGTTTCCTTCGATCCGGGAGGCTGGGACTGACGCACTGACGGGTCAGGCGACGGCCTCGTCGAGACGCGCCGCCTGCTTGTCCTTGAGCGGCCCGATGACGGACAGCGAAGGACGCCGTCCCAGTACATCGCGTGCCACCTCGCGCACCTCGTCCGGGGTGACCTCCGCGATCCGCTCGAGCATGTCGTCCACCGACATCTGCTCGCCCCAGCACAGCTCGCTCTTGCCGATCCGGTTCATCAGCGCGCCGGTGTCCTCCAGGCCCAGCACGGTGGAGCCGGAGAGCTGGCCGACGGCGCGCCGCAGCTCCTCGTCGCTCAGGCCGTTCTCCGCGACCTGGACGAGCTCGTCGCGGCAGATCTTGAGGACGTCGTGCACCTGGTTCGGGCGGCAGCCTGCGTAGACGCCGAAGAGCCCGCAGTCGGCGAAGCTGGAGGTGTAGGAGTAGACGCTGTAGGCGAGGCCGCGCTTCTCCCTGACCTCCTGGAAGAGCCGGGAGCTCATCCCGCCGCCGAGCGCCGTGTTGAGCACCCCGAGCGCCCAGCGGCGGTCGTCGGTGCGCGGGATGCCGGGCATGCCGAGGACGACATGGGCCTGCTCGGTCTTGCGGTTCAGCAGCCCGACCTTGCCGGCCGTACGGATGGCGCGGGTGCCGGCACGCGGGGCGACCGGGGCCGCGTCGGTGTGGGACAGGGCGCCCGCGTGGTCGAACGCGGCGTGCACCTGGCGTACGACGTCGTCGTGGTCCACGTTGCCCGCGGCGGCGACGACCAGGTGCGTGGGGTCGTAGTGCTTCCGGTAGAAGCGGGCGATCTGGTCGCGGCCCAGGGCGTTGACGGTGTCGACGGTGCCCAGGACCGGGCGGCCGAGCGGGGTGTCGCCGAGCATGGTGTGGGCGAACAGGTCGTGCACGCAGTCGCCCGGGTCGTCCTCGGTCATCGCGATCTCTTCGAGGACGACGCCGCGCTCCGCGTCCACGTCCGCCGCGTTGATCACCGAACCGGTCAGCATGTCGCAGACGACGTCGATGGCCAGGGGCAGATCGGTGTCGAGCACCCGCGCGTAGTAGCAGGTGTACTCCTTGGCGGTGAAGGCGTTCATCTCGCCGCCGACCGCGTCGATGGCCGCGGAGATGTCCAGCGCGGTGCGCCGCCGGGTGCCCTTGAAGAGCAGGTGCTCCAGATAGTGGGTGGCTCCGCCGAGCGTACGGGTCTCGTCGCGCGAGCCGACGTGCGCCCAGATGCCGAAGGTGGCCGAGCGCACGGAGGGGAGGGTCTCGGTGACGACGCGCAGGCCCCCGGGGAGGGTCGTCCTGCGGACCGTGCCGATGCCGTTCTGGCCCTCGAGAAGCGTTTGGGTACGGGCGACGGCCCGCGCCTCCGAAGAGGTGCGGGCCGTCGTGCCGTCGTCGCGGGACGTCACTTGGCCGCTTCGTCCTTCGTCTGGGGCCTGGCCTCGGCCTCGTCCGCGTCCGCGCCCTCCTCGTCCTCGAGGACCGGGATGAGGGAGAGCTTGCCACGCTGGTCGATCTCGGCGATCTCGACCTGGACCTTGGCGCCGACCTTCAGAACGTCCTCGACGTTCTCCACGCGCTTGCCGCCGGCGAGCTTGCGGATCTGCGAGATGTGCAGCAGGCCGTCCTTGCCCGGGAGCAGGGAGACGAACGCACCGAAGGTGGTGGTCTTCACGACCGTGCCCAGGTAGCGCTCGCCGACCTCCGGCATGGTCGGGTTGGCGATGCCGTTGATGGTCGCGCGGGCGGCCTCGGCGGCCGGGCCGTCGGCGGCACCGATGTAGATGGTGCCGTCGTCCTCGATGGTGATGTCGGCGCCGGTGTCCTCCTGGATCTGGTTGATCATCTTGCCCTTGGGGCCGATGACCTCACCGATCTTGTCGACCGGGATCTTCACGGTGATGATCCGCGGCGCGTTGGGGGACATCTCGTCCGGGACGTCGATGGCCTCGTTCATCACGTCGAGGATGTGCAGCCGGGCGTCGCGGGCCTGCTTGAGGGCCGCGGCCAGCACGGACGCCGGAATGCCGTCCAGCTTGGTGTCCAGCTGCAGCGCGGTGACGAACTGCTTGGTGCCGGCGACCTTGAAGTCCATGTCACCGAACGCGTCCTCCGCACCGAGGATGTCGGTGAGGGTGACGTAGTGGGTCTCGCCGTCGATCTCCTGGGAGATCAGGCCCATGGCGATGCCCGCGACCGGGGCCTTCAGCGGCACACCGGCGTTGAGCAGCGACATCGTGGAGGCGCAGACCGAGCCCATGGAGGTCGAGCCGTTGGAGCCCAGCGCCTCGGAGACCTGGCGGATGGCGTACGGGAACTCCTCGCGCGTCGGCAGCACCGGCAGCAGCGCCCGCTCGGCCAGGGCGCCGTGGCCGATCTCGCGGCGCTTGGGGGAGCCGACGCGGCCGGTCTCACCGGTGGAGTACGGCGGGAAGTTGTAGTTGTGCATGTATCGCTTGCGGGTCTCGGGCGCGAGCGTGTCCAGCTGCTGCTCCATGCGGAGCATGTTCAGCGTGGTGACGCCCAGGATCTGGGTCTCGCCGCGCTCGAACAGCGCCGAGCCGTGGACCCGCGGAATCGCCTCGACCTCGGCGGCGAGCGTACGGATGTCCGTGACACCGCGACCGTCGATGCGCTTCTTCTCCTTGATGACGCGCTCGCGCACCACGGTCTTGGTCAGCGCGCGGTACGCCGCGGAGATCTCCTTCTCGCGCCCCTCGAACTGCGGCAGCAGCTTCTCGGCGGCCACGCCCTTGACCCGGTCCAGCTCGGCCTCGCGCTCCTGCTTGCCCGCGATGGTCAGCGCCTGGGCCAGCTCGTCACGGACGGCGGCGGTGAGCGCCTCCAGGACGTCGTCCTGGTAGTCGAGGAAGATCGGGAACTCGGCGGTCGGCTTGGCGGCCTTGGCGGCGAGGTCGGCCTGCGCCTTGCACAGGACCTTGATGAAGGGCTTCGACGCCTCCAGGCCGGCGGCGACGATCTCCTCGGTGGGAGCCTCGGCGCCGTCCTTGACCAGCTGGATGGTCTTCTCGGTGGCCTCGGCCTCGACCATCATGATCGCGACATCGCCGTCCTCGAGCACCCGGCCGGCGACGACCATGTCGAAGACGGCCTCCTCCAGCTCGGAGTGGGTCGGGAAGGCCACCCACTGGCCCTTGATCAGGGCGACGCGGGTGCCGCCGACGGGGCCGGAGAAGGGCAGCCCGGCGAGCTGGGTGGAGCAGGAGGCGGCGTTGATCGCGACCACGTCGTAGAGGTGGTCGGGGTTGAGCGCCATGACCGTCTCGACGATCTGGATCTCGTTGCGCAGGCCCTTCTTGAAGGACGGGCGCAGCGGACGGTCGATCAGACGGCAGGTGAGGATCGCGTCCTCGGAGGGGCGGCCCTCACGGCGGAAGAACGAGCCGGGGATGCGCCCCGCCGCGTACATCCGCTCCTCGACATCGACCGTGAGCGGGAAGAAGTCGAGCTGGTCCTTGGGGTTCTTGGAAACGGTGGTGGCCGACAGCACCATGGTGTCGTCGTCCAGGTAGGCCACGGCCGAACCGGCGGCCTGACGGGCCAGGCGGCCCGTCTCGAAACGGATGGTGCGGGTGCCGAAGGTGCCGTTGTCGATGACCGCTTCGGCGTAGTGGGTCTCGTTCTCCACCAGGGAAATCTCCTCTTCTGCGTCCCTCGTCCGTGTGACGGTGGACGGTGGTGGAGCAGCGCCCCGGGCCTTACTGGCCGGCGGCCGGGCCGGTCTTCGATCGAAGCCACCGGAATTGCCAGTTCCGGGAGCCACTACCGAGGACCGGCTCCTGTGGCGCCGGTGCGGCGGGAATGAGGCGCTCCTCCTTCTTCGTTATGGCGTTGTTGGGACCAGACTACAAAGCTTCGGCCGTCATCACGACGGCTGTACTGTCCGGCCCCTACGGTACGTAGCGATGGGCTTACGCACCGGCGCGAAGCCCGTACGGGCCGCCTGTGGCTCACCTTGGCTCACCTTTGGCTGAAACCGTACGGCGCCGCGTATGGCAAAGGGAGCGGCCCCCGTAGCGGGAACCGCTCCCTCCTTGGCGTCTTACTTGGCGCCCGCCGCACCGCGGCGGATGCCCAGGCGCTCGACCAGCGCACGGAAGCGCGTGATGTCCTTCTTCGCCAGGTACTGCAGCAGGCGGCGGCGCTGGCCGACCAGGAGCAGCAGACCCCGGCGGGAGTGGTGGTCGTGCTTGTGGGTCTTGAGGTGCTCGGTGAGGTCGGAGATGCGGCGCGTGAGCAGCGCGACCTGGACCTCGGGGGAGCCGGTGTCGCCCTCCTTGGTGGCGAACTCGGTCATGATCTGCTTCTTGGTAGCGGCGTCGAGCGACACTCGGTACTCCTTGCTTTCGTCATCAGCCGCCGAGTGCCCCTGGTCGTTGTCTCAGGGGATCTTCCGTGACTCGGGAGGCGGGGTCCGCTGGGCGCTGTCTCCCGAGACTCGAAGCCTCCGGGGACGCGTACGCAAACGGCCAGCACACAGAGTACCAGCGTCGGGTGGGGGGCTGACGAGGTGGGGCTGCGGCGGGGGCGGGGGCGCAATGGTGGAGGTGCGGGTGGGGTGGGGGCGGGCGGGGCTAGAAGACCGGCATGGCGGTGAGCGTGCCGGACTGCAGAGCGAACACGCGGTTCCCGGCCGCCGCGAGCCGCCAGCCTCCCCCGGCCCCCGGGGCATACGGCCAAGCGACGCTTCCACTGCGGACGTCGACCGCGACCACGCCCTGGTCCCCGCGCTCGTCGAGAGCCGCCCACACACTGCCACCCACGGCGACCGGGGCGTCAAGGGGGTGGTCGTCGGACGCGAACGGCAGCGTCCACATCTCCGCCCCGTCCCCCGCCCGCCGCGCCGAGAGGTCGGTGCCGTCCACGGCGTACACCACGCCCTTCCGCACGGTCGGCGCGGTCCAGCCGGTCCCGCCCTGACCGGTATGGGCCCACTTCTCCTCGCCGCTCGCCAGGGCGAGCGCCCTCAGGCTCTTCCCTCCGAGGTAGACGACGCCGTCCGCGACGGCGGGGGCGAGGGCGGTGGGGGACCCCTGTTCGCGCGGGCCCCAGGCGGTCCTGCCCGTACGGGTGTCGAGGGCGGCCACGGCACCGTCCGATCCGTGGATCACCAGACGGCCCTCGGCGACCGCCGCCTGGGCCGGCGCCTTGGCGGACGCGGCCACGGGCACCGGGACGGTCCACAGCGTGCGGTGCGAGGTGAGGTCCACGGCGCGTATCCGTCCCTCCCTGGTGGCGAGGTAGGCCGCGCCCTCGTCGGCGCCGAGCAGCACCGCCGCGTCGGCGCCCGGCGCCGACCACCGCTTCCTGCCGTCCTTGGTGTCCAGCCCGAGCAGCGCCCCCTTTGCGTCGGCGGTAAGGATGGCGTCGTCGGACGCGGCGAGCATCCGGGCGGTGGTGGCGGCCGTGCGCTCGGAGGTCCACCGCCGCCTCCCGTTCCGCACGTCGTACGCGCGCAGCGCACCGCTGGGGGTCGCGACGACCACGATGTCGTGGACGGGCAGCGGAGCGGGCAGATCGGTGCCGGAGCTCTCGGCGACGCGGACCGGACCCCACAGCGGCCGCGGCGCTGTTCCTTCGTCGTAGCGCGACAGCGGCTCGGCCTCCCAGGGCCGCCCGTCGGCCTCCGCCTCGTCGCCGCGCAGCAGCCACCACGCGACGCCTCCGCCACCCGCCGCGAGCACGGCGCCGCCCGCGGCGAGCGTGCCGATGAGCCGCCGCCGGGAGGGGGACGGCCGGTCGCCGGGCAGGGCGGCCATGCGCCGGGCGTCCGCCTCGCGCCGCGTGATGTCCTGCGCGAGCGGTCCGCTCCTCCAGACCTGGTCCGCGCCCCGGGGCGGCGCCAGCGCCCGGCCGATCCAGTCGAGACCGGGCCGGGTCCCGGCGTCCTTGGCCAGACAGGGCTCGACCAGGGCCCGCAGCGCCTCGGGCACCGCGCCCAACTCCGGCTCGCCGTGCACCACCTGGTACTGCACGGCGGCCACATGGCCGCCCTCGTACACCGGCCGCCCACCCGCCGCGTAGGCGAGGACCACTCCCAGGGAGAACACATCGCCCGCGGGGCCGGTCCGCTGCCCCAGGACCTGCTCGGGCGGGGCGTACCCGGGGGTGGCGACGGTCTGCCCCGTGGTGGTCAGCGTCAGCCCGTGCTCGGGCCGGGCGATCCCGAAGTCGATGATCCTGGGGCCGCGGGAGGTCAGCACGATGTTGGACGGTTTGAGGTCACGGTGGACCAGCCCGGCACCGTGGATGTCGTGGAGCGTACGGACGAGCGCGGCTCCCAACGCCCTGACGGCGGGCTCCTCCAGGGCTCCGTACCGCTCCACGGCCTGGTCGAGCGTGGGCCCGGCGAGGAACTCCGTGGCGATCCACGGCCGCCCGCCCTCGGTCTGCGCCGCGAGCACCCGCGCCACCCCGTCGCCCCGCACGGCCTGGGCCGCGTGCGCCTCGCGCACGAAACGCTGGGCCATATGGGGGTCGTGGGCCACTTCGGGCCGCAGCACCTTGATCGCCGCGATCCGGCCCTCGGAATCCCGCCCCAGGTAGACCTGGCCCATGCCGCCCGCGCCGAGCACGCCGGTGAGGCGGTACGAGCCGAGGCGCAGCGGATCGCCGGTGCCGAGGGGTTTCATGGCGAGAGGTCTCCTGGTCGACGAGGGGTTGATCGGATCAACGAGGCGGCGGGGCGGCCGGGCGGGCCAGCTGCCGGGTCATTCCAGCGGGATGGCGCAGACGGTCTTGCCATTGGTGATGACGACCAGGCCCGCGCGGCGGTGCGTCGACGGCCCTGGCCCAGCGGTCCTTCTCCGGTGCGGCGTAGAAGTACCTCTCGCCGACCACCGGAGTGGATTCATAGGCTTCGGAGGAGGCTGCCTGGTCGGCTGCCCCCTTCTCCTGCCACAGCAGCCGTCCACTCTTCGCGTCCAGCGCGACGAGGCCGTTCCTCCGCTCGACGCTGTAGACCACACCGTCCTCGACGACCGGCGGGCCGTAGTGCTCCATCCGCGGGTCGTAGCTCTTCCCGGAAGTGCGCTCCGCGCCGAACCGCCATGCGGTCGCGCCGTCGGTGGTGCGCAGCGCCAGGAGCTCCCGGCCACCGGTGAACACGTGATCGTCGGTGGCGGCGAAGAATCTGTCCAGGGAGATCACCGCATCCGATCCGAGCGGGATCCGCTTCGACCAGCGCTGGGCCCCGCCGTGAGGGTCGATGGCGGTGGCCACCTCCCCCGAGAAGCGCAGGAGTGTGGCACCGGCGGATACCGCGGCGATGGGGTCGCTGGTGGTCGGGGCGATGGCACGGGCCCACAGCCGCTTCCCCGTACGCAGGTTGATGGCCAGACGCTTCGCACCGCCCTTCGCGAATCCCTCGGCGAACAAGGTGCGGTCCATCACGGCGAGGAGTTTCGGTTCGAGGCCCAAGGAGCCGGTGCGAGCGATCGGGGTCTTGAGATTGCCCGTCTCCAGGTCGACGGGAGCGATCGCGGTGGCACCGCTCTCGTCATCCGCCTCACAGGCGAGGAGCCGGTCCCCGTCGACGACGACGGGAAGGGTCCGGTCGCTCTCCCCGCGCTTCTCGCCGGTCTTCGCGTCCACGCACAGCAGCCCGTTGTCGTGGACGATGACGACATGGTCCCCGACGATCAGGGCCTTGAGGTCCGTGATCGCCTCGGGCACGGACACCTTCCACACCAGGCGCGGACCCGCACCGGCGGGGCGCGAGGTGGAGCGGGGCGTCGCGGCCGTACCGCCGTTGGATTCCTCCGGCCCGAGCCAGGCCCACCCCCCGGCCGCCCCACCGGCGACGAGCGCGCCGCCGCCCACCGCCGCGATCAGCCTCCGCCGGGAGAGCGCGGCTCCCACCCGCCGCGGCCCGGCGGTTTCGGTGCGGGGATCCGCCTCCCGGGGAGCCGGGAGCCTGCTGGGCTCGGCCTCCCATACGGCCGTGCAGCGCCGGGCGATCTCGGCGAGGACCAGGTCCGGCAGCTGGTCCGCGAACCGCCGGAGGTCACCCGCGTGGTCGGCGCCCGCGCGAAGCCGCTCTCCCAGCTCCACGGTGCCGGGCCGCTGCCGGGGGTCCTTGGCGAAGCACGGCCCCAGTACGGTGCGCAACTCCCCCGGCAGCCCGGACAGGTCGGGGTCGGTGTACCGCACCCGGTAGAGCAGATCGGCGGGCTGTCCGCCGCCGAAGGGCGGGCGGCCGGTGGCCGCGAAGACGAGCACTCCGGCGAGGGCGAACACATCGCCCGCGGCGGTGTGTTCACCACCGGAGACCTGTTCGGGCGACATATAGGCGGGCGTTCCGGCCGCCGCGCCCGTACGGGTGAGCCGGTCGTCGCCCACCGCGCGGGCGATGCCGAAGTCGATGACCTTGGGGCCGAGCGCGGTCAGCAGGATGTTGGAGGGCTTGAGGTCGCGGTGGACGACATCGGACCGGTGCAGCTGCGCGAGCGCGTCGCACAGGCCGGCTCCCAGCGCCCGTACCGCCTGCTCGGGCAGCGGCCCGGCGAGGGCGACCGCGTCGTCGAGCGGCGGGCCGAGGACGTATTCGGTGGCCAACCAGGGCGTTGGGGCCAGCCAGGGCGTTGGGCCAGCGGGTCGGCGTCGATGACCTGTGCGCCGTACTGTCCGCCGATGACGCGTGCCGCGTCGGTCTCCAGCTGGAACCGGGTGCGGAATTCGGCCTGCTCGGCATAGTGCGTGTGCACGGTTTTGAGGGCGACCATCCGCCCCTTGGGCGAGCGGCCCAGATAGACCGTGCCCATTCCGCCGCCGCCGAGCCGGGCGAGAAGGGTGTACGAACCGAGGGTTCGCGGATCGTCGTGGGTGAGGGGAGAGACCATCGGTATCCGTATCAGTCCACTGGCAGGGCGTAGAGGATGGTGCCGTTCAGGACGACGACGATTCCTGGGGCGACGCCCACGACCTGGCCCGGAACGGCGGCTTGTTGGCCCTTCCCGGCGAATGCCGACCGCCACCGCAGCGAGGCCTGCAGGCGGTTGTACTCGCGCGAACCTCAGGGCCCGGAAAGGCCCACCCCCAAATGGTTATGCATACCTTGCAGTTCAGGCCACGAGCACGGCGCACGGAGGGGCTGTAAACAGACACGACCCCTTGCTGGCTTAACGCTTTACATCAATCACCGGACTCGCTGGTGGTGTTCAGCCACGGGGGAAATGTGTCATTCGATGATGAATGACCCAGATCAAGTCCGAGGCCGCACAGCGACAGGAAACACACATGCGCCTCAATCAGGTCGACGGTCCAGGTGGTACCGCCCCGAGTCCTGCGGCCCAGAAGGGAGACCTGAGCGTCAAGGCGAAGGACTTGGCCGCGATCGGTGACGCGGCATTCAAGCTCTACCAGCGGCTCGACAAGGACGGCGATCACGCCCAAACTACCAGCGCCACAGCGGCAAAAGACCTCAAGGACGACTTCGACATCGGCGGAGCGCTGAGCGACGTCGTCGAAACCTGGCGTACTCAGGTCAACGTACTTGCCGCCTGTGCTCACATCTCCAATCACCTGGATTACACGAAGAAGGCACATGCAGGCGACGAACACTACATCGCCGCCTCGTTCAGCTACGAAACCCTCGACGAAAACTTCCGCTAGGAGCACAGAGCCGTGAAGTTTGAAGCCCTTCTCCACGGAAATTTTTCGTCCCTCGGCAAAGCGGTCACCGACTGGACCGAAATGATCGACAAGCTCGAGTCGCTCAAGTGGGATGCCGAAGAGGTACTGCAAGGACGCGCGAAGAAGGCCGACTGGGCGGGCGAGAATGCCACCGTGACACGCGAGTTCGTCACCAAAACCGCCAAAGAGTTCGGCGACGCATACAATCAGGCGGTCACCATACGCAACATCCTTCAGGACACCCGAAACGAACTCATCAGCTACCGGGACGAACTCAAGAGGACGATCAGCACCGCTCAAAAGGAGAAGAACCTCACGGTGGTGCCCAGCGGGAACGGCTGGACGATCCAAATGAACATCCATCCCGATCGAGCCGGAAAAGGGATTGATCTGCCCGAACACAGCCAGGCCGACATGGAGGACCTGTCCGGCGACATCAAGCGGATCGTCAAGAACCTGAGGTACCTCACCAAGGAGCGGGTCTGGCGCTCCGACGCTCCCATGGGCGATCCTGACAAGATCGTGGGCTACGACAAGCTCGGTCACGCGCTCGAATCAGCCACCACCGGCTACGCGTACGACGCGCCGGAACTCAACGGAAAACACCCGATGGTGCCCGGTTCCGCTGATCGGAGGACGGCCGAGACCGCCGACGTCATGGAACAGGTCGCCTACATTTACGGCGGTAAGGACGGGCCCAAGCTCATCCACGAGCAGGAGGGCATCTCCGACAGTCTCGGCAGGATGGGCGCCGCCTACATCGACGACATCAACAACTCCGTCTCCGGCATCAGCGACAACGCCGGCCACGACCCGAGTGAGTTCCCCGCGAAGTATCAAGGCCGGGCCGAGTTCGGCAATCAGGGGGCCATCGACTTCCTCAGCGTCCTGGGTCAGGACGAGAAGTCCCACGGCATCGTCACCGCTGCCGAGCACGTCTACTCTCTCAGCGTCCTCGACGACAGTCCCGCCAACAGCGATGCGCACTACCAGCGCGGTAAGGACGCCCTGCTGACGGATGCCGAAGTCCGAGGGATCCTGGACCACTCACGTGTGCAACAGGCCGAGACCACGTACGGTGCGAATTCGGAGGAGGCCAACAAGTCCATCGCCAAGTCCGGAGAGTGGGGGAAGTACCTCATCGGGACCGGTGTCGCCGCGGGCGTCGCGATGGTCCCCGTCCCCGGCTCCACCGGTGCGGCCATCGCCCTCGCCCCCGTGGCCACCGAGGCTGCTGGTGAGATGCTGAACACGTTCCTCGGCCAAAAGGTCGACGAAGCGGTGGACGGTGCGAACAGCGACCCCCAGAACAGACCCAGGACGCGAGAAGGAAGTTTTTCGCGGCAGGCGCCGACGACATAGGCAAGGCATACGACGGGTACCTCAAAGGCTCTCGATTCGCGGTTGAAGCCGATAAGTACGACTTGGACCGCGACCTCAAGAACATGTACTACGGGACCGGACCGAACGAGGACAAATACCGCGGGCGACCTCCCTACAAGAAGGACTGACCACCAGTGCACGCTTCTCTGAAGTCCTCACAAGCACCTCGGCTCAAGCCACTGGCACACGGGACGCTTCTCATCGCTTCGGTCTCCCTCCTCGTACTCACCAGTGCGTGCTCAAACTCGGACAGCGACCAGGGAAAGGCGAACAAGGAAAAACCGAAGGGGCTGTCGGCCACGAAAGTGTGCGACGCGTCGATCTCCGGGCAAGCAGCGCAGGATCTGCGCAAGCTCACCGGCGCGGACACCTTCGCCATCGGGCGGCATACCCGTGCATCGGGCAGCGGGGCGGACATCTACTTCTCCTGCCCCGCCAAGAGCAAGGACCTCCCGGACCTTGTCTACGGAAACCTGTTCACCTCGAAGTCGTCACTCCCCAAGAACGACACGGACATCGCAAAAATAGCAATCTTGAATTCCGTGTCGCGGAATCTCGCGAAGACGCTGGGCTGCTCGGAGGAGGCGCGACTACCGGAGGAAGTGCCGAGCCCGTCAGCCCACTGGACGAAACGCTGAGGACGCTGCCGGTATCCCCGCGCACGGCTGGGGGTGGTCCCTCTCTGCGGGGGATACCCCCCCAGCTGAGGGCCCACTCGTTCGGACCGGAGGTGGCCCCCTGGCATGCCCTCAGCCACTGGTCAGGCTCCGTGCCGAGCTGTAGACGTCCAGCACGGCGAGGCACAGGGGCACCAGGGCGAGCAGGAAGGCGCTCTCGGCCAGGTCGGACAGCCGTCCCCAGAAGGGCGACAGGCCGTTCTTCGGAATGATCAGCGCGACGGCGATGATCAGGCCCGCGCCCGCGATCACGGCCGCGGCGAGCCAGATCGTACGGATGTCCAGCGGTCCGCGGTCGTTCTCGGTCAGGAGCTTGAGGACCGCGTCGGCCGGCGGGTTCAGCGACAGCCCCAGGACGAGCAGGGCGAGGGCGAGCAGACCCGCGCCGAGGACGGCGGCGACCTGGGCGGTGTAGCGGAAGAGGCGCGCGCGCAGCAGCATCGCAAGACCGGCCGCGAGCGCGAGGAGCTGCGCCCACGCGCCGTCGGAGAAGCCCAGGACCGCGGCGGCGCCGACGACGACGGCCGAGCAGCCCCCGACCATGCCCAGCAGCATCTCGTGGCCGCGACGGGTCTGGGCGGCGATGCGGTGGATGTCGAGGGGCTCGGCGTCCGGACCGGCGTCGAGCTCATCGGCCGAGGAACGGGGCGCGGCGTATCCGATGGGCAGCCGGGCGACTCGAGCCGACAGACCCGGAAGGAAGGCGATCACTCCGATCGCGACGACGGCGCACACCGCGGCCGTCTCGGTGGCCCCGACATCGGTGACGATCTCGCAGAAGGTGGCGAGGGTCCCGACGCTCGCCGCGAACACGGCGGCGACGAAGGGAGCGTCCCCGCTGGGCATGACGACGACCAGGACGGCCGAGCCGACGAGCACGGTGACGCAGCCGAGCAGGAACTGGAGCCGTCCGACGCCCTCCCCCGCGTCCAGGGCCAGGATCCCCGATCCGGCGATCATGAGGTGGGGAAGGGCGGACAGGCCGAGGGCGATGGCGGAGGCGCGGTCCTCGTACACCCGCGCCCGCACCCCGGCGAGGGCGGTCAGCAACACGCCGACGGCGGCGGCGATGACACCCGGCAGGCCGTGCATATCGTGCTTGACCGGATCGGCGAACCAGAGCACGAAGCCCATGAGGATGAGCAGCAGCGCCCCGCCGAGCAGCCCCGCGGCACGCAGGAACCGATCGTTCCAGAGCGTGCGGTCGCGCGTGACCGCGGAGGCGATCGCGTCGGACACATCGTCATAGACGGCGGGGGGCAGCGACTCGGCGAAGGGCCGCAGGGCCAGCAGTTCCCCGTCCAGGACCTGCTGGGCCAGCAGGGAGCGGCCGCTGTCGAGGACGGTGCCGTCGCGTCGCACCAGGTGGTAGCCGGTGGGAGCGCCGGCCGGCTGCGTCTGCCCCGTCAGCCGCAGGATTTCCGGGTAAACGTCGGCGACAGGGATGTCCTCCGGGAGGGCGACATCGATCCGGCTGTCGGGCGCGACGACGGTCACCCTGCAGAAACCGGTTGTTGCGGACGTACTCACGTGTAAGGCCCCCTGGTTCGGTCTGCGACATCGCCGGTGTCATGCGCGCGGCGGCCACCCTACCGGGGCTCAGGAGCTGATACGTCGATAGGATCGCTGACTCGCGGAGGGAGGCCGTCGCCACGGGGGTGCCGGACGAGAACTGTCCCTCCGTACGGAGGGATGAGGGATCCGGTGAGCCAGGTCGTCGTCAAGCGCCAGCCACGGGCTCTACCGCCAGAGGTGCCGACGGAGGAACTCCGCCTCGAGCCACCCCCGGAACTGCCGCGCGGGCAGCAAGAAGGCATGCTGATGCAGCTGCTGCCGACGCTTGGCATGGGCTCGTCGATGGTCTACTTCTTCATGCCGGGCGCCGCCCCGATGATGAAGATCATGGGCGTGATGATGATGCTCTCCACGCTCGCCATGACCATCGCCATGATCACGCGGCATCGGCAGGGCTCTCAGGGCCAGCGGGCGGACATGCGCCGCGACTACCTCAAGTACCTCGCGCAGACGCGCCGGACCGTACGGCGCACGGCCCGGCGGCAGCGCGACGCCCAGTTCTATCTGCACCCCGCCCCGGAGCAGCTGTGGGCGATCGTCGCCGAAGGCAGCCGGGTGTGGGAACGGCGGCTGACCGACGACGACTTCGTACAGGTGCGGCTCGGGCTCGGAACGCAGCAGCTCTCCACGCCCCTCATCGCCCCCGAGACCGCCACCGTGGACGAACTGGAGCCGCTGACGGCAGGCGCGATGCAGCGCTTCCTCGCGACCCAGGGGTCGCTGGACAACCTGCCCATGGCGGTGTCGCTGCGCGCGTTCTACCACATGACCGTCTCCGGAGTTCCGGAGCAGGTGCACGGGATCGCCAGGGCGCTGATCGCCCAACTGGCCACCCTGCATTCGCCGGAGGACCTCGTCATCGCGACGGTCGCCTCGCGCGGCGCGGCGGAGCAGTGGGAGTGGACGAAGTGGCTCCCCCACGCCCAGGTGCCGGGGTCCTTCGACGGCGCCGGCACGCGGCGGCTGTTCGGCGACTCCCTCGCCGAGGTGGAGGAGCTGCTGAGGGGCCGGCTGGAAGGCCGTACCCGCTTCAGCAGGGAGGGGCAGCCGCTCCTCGACCAGCCGCATCTGGTGCTCGTCCTCGACGGAGCGATGGTGCCACCGGACTCGGCGTTCGCGGCGCCCGAGGGTCTGCAGGGCGTCACCGTCATCGAGATCGTGTCGGGCGAACTCGACGAGCCGCGCGGCGGTCTGTCGATCGTCGTACGGCCGGGCAAGCTGCAGCTGGAGTCGCAGGTCGCCGGTTACGACGGCACCCCCGACACGCTGTCCATCGAAGCGGCGGAGGCGCTCGCGCGTCAGCTCGCGCCGCTGCGCATGGGCGGGGACGACGACGATGAGCCGCTGCTCGCCAACCTCGACTTCACCGAGCTGCTGGGGCTGGGCGACGCCGGTTCGGTGGATGTCTCCCGCACCTGGCGGCCCCGCTCGCTGGCCGAGCGGCTGCGGGTGCCGATCGGCGTCTCGGAGGACGGCTCCCCGGTCATGCTGGACCTCAAGGAGGCGGCCCAGGACGGTATGGGTCCGCACGGTCTGTGCGTCGGCGCGACGGGCTCGGGCAAGTCGGAGCTGCTGCGGACCCTGGTGCTGGGGCTGGCGGTCACGCATTCGTCCGAGACCCTCAACTTCGTCCTCGCGGACTTCAAGGGCGGCGCCACCTTCGCGGGCATGTCGGAGCTGCCTCATGTGGCGGCGGTCATCACCAACCTCGCCGACGACCTCACGCTGGTCGACCGCATGCGCGACTCGATCACCGGTGAGCTGCAGCGCCGTCAGGAGCTGCTGCGTTCGGCGGGCAACTACGCGAACATCCACGACTACGAGAAGGCGCGGGCGGCCGGGGCCCCGCTGGAGCCCCTGGCGTCACTCGTTCTGGTGATCGACGAGTTCAGCGAGCTGTTGACGGCGAAGCCGGACTTCATCGAGATGTTCATCCAGATCGGCCGTATCGGCCGATCGCTGGGGGTGCATCTGCTGCTCGCCTCGCAGCGGCTGGAGGAGGGCCGCCTGCGCGGCCTGGAGACGTACCTCTCCTACCGCATCGGTCTGCGCACCTTCTCCGCCGCCGAGTCCCGTACGGCCCTGGGCGTGCCGGACGCCTACCACCTCCCCCCGGTGCCCGGCTCCGGCTATCTGAAGTTCGGTACGGACGAGATGACCCGCTTCAAGGCGGCGTACGTCTCCGGCACGTACCGCACGGGCCCCGCGCAATTCGACAGCGCGTCCCTGCCCGTCGAGCGCCGGCCGGTGCTGTTCACGGCCGCCCCGGTCCCGGTGACGTACGCCGCCCCGGACCCGGAGAGGCTGACCGCCCCGGCTCAGCCCGAGGACGACGCGCTGGCGGAGACGGTCCTGGACGTCATCGTGAGCCGTCTGGAGGGCCAGGGCCAGCCCGCCCACCAGGTCTGGCTGCCTCCCCTGGACGAGGCACCTTCGATGGACGAGCTGCTGCCGCCGCTCGCGCCCACGCGGGAGCGGGGCCTGCAGTCGGCGGACTACGCCAGGCCGGGCGGTCTCGTCGTTCCCCTGGGCCTCATCGACAAGCCGTTCGAGCAGCGGCGCGACATCCTCTACCGCGACTTCTCCGGCGCCGCGGGGCACATGCTGGTCGTGGGCGGCCCGCAGTCCGGCAAGTCCACCTTGATGCGCACGCTGGTCACGGGCTTCGCCCTCACCCACACCCCCGCCGAGGTGCAGTTCTACGGGCTCGACTTCGGTGGCGGCGGTATGAGCGCCATCGCGGACCTTCCGCATGTGGGCGGGGTGGCCTCCCGTCTGGACCCCGAGAAGGTGCGGCGGACCATCGCCGAGGTCTCCGGGGTCCTGGCCCGGCGCGAGGAGTACTTCCGCGCCAAGAACATCGACTCCATCGGCACCTACCGACGCCAGCGAGCCGCCGGGCAACACGCCGACCAAGGCTGGGGCGATGTCTTTCTCATCATCGACGGCTGGGGCAACTTCAAGGCCGAGTACGACATGCTGGAAGGGGTCGTCACCGATATCGCCGGCCGAGGGCTCGGCTACGGCGTCCACGTCGTCATCACCGCCTCCCGCAACATGGAGGTCCGTGCGTCGCTCAAGGACCAGCTGCTCAACCGGCTGGAACTGCGTCTCGGTGACACGATGGACTCGGAGTTCGACCGCAAGGTCGCCGCGAACGTCCCGGTCGGGGTCCCCGGCCGCGGTCAACTCCCGGAAAAGCTCCACTTCATGGGCGCTCAGCCGCGTATCGACAAGGGCCACGACCCCGACACCATGACGGACGCGACGGCCGAACTGGTCCGCGCGGTCAGCGCGGCCTGGTCCGGCCCGCCCGCACCGCGCGTGCGGCTGCTTCCGCGCAAGCTCCGCGCGGACGAGCTCCCCAAGGGCTTCGAATACCCGCAGCACGGCATTGCGATCGGCATCGACGAGACCAACCTGGAACCGGTATTCGTCGATTTCGAGACCGACCCGTTCTTCGTCATCTTCGGTGAAAGTGAATCGGGCAAGACATCGCTCATCCGCCTGATCGTCAAGCAGATCATCGAGCGGTACGGTCCGGACGAAGCGAAGATCGTGGTCGGCGACTACCGTCGCTCCCTGCTCGGTGTCATTCCGGACAGCCATCTCCTCGAGTACGCCCCGATCGCGTCCGCCCTGGAACTCCACGCCAATGCGCTGAACGGGCTGATGGAACGGCGCGCCCCCAAGCCGGACATCACCCCGCAGCAGCTCCGCGACCGCAGCTGGTGGACCGGCCCCCAGTTCTTCGTCATCATCGACGACTACGAACTGGTTTCCACCAGCAGCGGCAACCCGCTGGCAGTCCTCACCGAGAACCTGCCCTTCGCTCGCGACGTCGGCATGCGTTTCATCATCGCCCGCAATTCCGCGGGGGCATCCCGTTCGATGTTCGAAACCTTCATGCAGCGCGTGAAGGAACTCGGCGCCCAGGGCATGGTGCTCTCCGGCGACCCCGGCGAAGGCGACGTCTTCGGCGGAGTCCGCCCCCGGCCCATGCCGCCCGGCCGTGGCTTCTTCGTCTCCCGCAAGCGCGGGGTGCCGCTGACCCAGGTGGGGTGGCTGCCGGAGCAGTAGAGCCACATGGGCAGGGGGCTGCGGTCTGTGCAACCCCCTGCTAGCTTGACGTCTTACGTCAAGCTAGCAGGCTCGCTTTGCGACCTGAGCCACAGGGGGAATCATGTCGTTCGAGGATGAATGGGCTGAGATCAGGGCCGAAGCAGCAAAGCAGCAGGAATCCCATATGCGGCTCAATCAGCTCGACGACGGCAATGGCGGCCGGGGAATTCCGCAGAAGAAGCTGAAGGTCACCGCCTCGGTGCTGCGAAGCAAGGCGGGCAAAGTCGACCACGTGAGCACCGGCTTCGCGAAAGCGGACAATGAGACCATGACCGAGACCGGTCAGGTGAAGGCGAGCCTCAAGGGCTTCGACTCCGCGGCGGCTTTCGCCACATTCCAGGAGCGGTGGCGGGACCAGATGCGCTACGCCCAGGGCCTCCTGTCACAAGGCCTGGCAGGTCCGCTGCGGGACGCGGCCACCCACTTCGAGGTGACCGACAAGGGCGTCGGCGAGCAGATCGACCGGGGGAAGAAGAAGCAGGACGGCGGTCAGGACAAGGTCGCCAGGTAGCGCCTGCACCTCCCCCGGAACGACGGTCCCAGCTCAAGGCGGAAGCATCATGGTTACGTATCACTCCCTCATCACCGTCGACCTCACCCCACTCTCCGAAGCGGTCGACAAATGGCGCACTCTGCCGGGGAAGTTCCGGCAGGTCGGCACGAATCTCCGCACTGAGGTGCAGACCCCCCTGACCAATTCGGACTGGGAGGGCGAGGCGGCGGACTCGGCCTTCAAGAGGATGCAGAAGGCGGCGAAAGAGATCGAATTGGCCGCCTGTGAAGCCGAGGACGTGTATGGCCTGCTGCACGACGCGTACACGGCGTTCAAGAGCGCCAAGAAGAAGCTCCAGGAGTACAAGAAGGACATCGAGGAGGCGAAGCACCTCGCCATCGACGACACCGGGCACGTCTCCTACAAACCGACGAACCTCGATGACCTCACGCCGATACAACAGGGGCTGCAGGCGAAGAACTTCAGTGAGGTGGTGGCGAACTATAACTGTTACATCAGCGACGTCGTCGCCAACGCCACCACGACCGACGAGATTCTGGCCTGGGCGCTGACGCAGGACGGCAACGGCCGGAAAGAGGGTTTCTCCGCCGACGGGTACAACAGCACCAAGGACGCCAAGGCGGGACGCGAGCAGGCACGCAAGGACCTCAAAGAGGTCGAGAAGCTGGCGAGGTCCAAGAAGAACCTCAGTCCCACCGAGATCGCCCGGGCGAACATGCTCCTCTCCCGGCACGAGGGCGACCCCTACTTCTCCGAGAAGTTCGCCACCGACCTCGGGGCGAAGGAGACCCTGGAATTCTGGCAGCACGTCACGGCTGGCCAGCAATTCGGCGACGAGCGCACCAAGAACCTGGAGAAACTCCAGAAATCGCTGGGCTACACCCTCGCCACCGCCTCTCACTCCAACAGCGATGAGATGAAGCAGTGGAAGAAGGAGATCATCAAGCTGGGGCCCCGGCGCGTCATGGACACCGACTGGGAGGCCGGGACGAGTGATCCGGGGTCATATGGCTTCCAGGTGATGAGCAGCCTGCTGCGGTATGGCGAGTACGACAAGGACTTCCTCGTCGACTACGGCAAGGGCTATCCCGATCCGCACAGCAAGGACGGCCGCACCGGCGGCCTGTTCGAGTTCGACCGCAAGCACAAGGACGATCTGAAGGACCTCTACTGGCCCGACGGATACGAGACATACGTCAACTTCGGCGAGGACAACGACCACGGGGTCGACCCCATGGCGGGCTACATGGAGTCGCTGGGGCACAATCCCGAAGCGGCCCAGACGATTTTCCACCGCGACCGCTTCGAACAGGATGCGAGCGTCCCGCCGAACGACGATCTCATGTATCTACTCAAAGAGCGCAAGTGGCTGAACGGGAACTTCTACGCCGACGACGGCAAGGGATACGGCTACGACGAACTGGGGCACGCCTTCGAGGCAGCCGCGCTGGGGCATCCGTACGACCAGCCCGAGTTGGGCCTTCACCGCAACCCCGCCAGTGTCAATGTCGCGACACAGCTCATCAGCGTGGTCGGCGACAACTCCGGCATCCTCGCGGACAAGCAAGGTCTCAGTGACAGCTTGGCCCGCGTGGGCGCCGGCTACATCGACAATCTGGACTGGGCCACGGCCAACCACGGCGATGCCGAATCGGGGGCGAAGACCCGCGACGCGGCTTTCGGTGCACTTGGCCCGTCCGACATCTCCGTCGCCAATGAGACAGCCAAGAACTTTCTGTCGGCGGTCGGCAGAGATGACAGCGGCTACCAGATTCTCTCCGCGGCCCAGCACGACTTCACGACCGACGTTCTCAAGGCCCACCCGAAGGCGGACGACGCTCTCACTCTGGCTCTGGGCACCGGCGCGGAGACGCAGGGCATCCTGGACGAGGCCCGCTCGGACGCCATCATGAGCGACGCGAACGACAGCAAAGAGGAGAAGGCGAGGAAGCTGTCGGAGGCGGGAGAGTGGCAGAAGTACCGAACCAGTACCGGGATCAGTACCGTCACCAGCCTCGTCACCGTCCCGTTCGAGGCGGCGCGGGCCACGCCTTTCGTCACGCCCTTCGTCGACGCCGCCACCGGTGCCATCGACACCCAGACCGGCATCAACATCGACCGGGAGATCGAGAAGCAGCAGAAGGAGTTCGACGCGAAGGTCGACGCGGACGCTCACAACATGCAGAAGAAGTTCGTCGAAGCGAGCCAGCGTCGTTCGGTCAACCCACTCGATGCCTATATCGCCGCCCATCCCGAACTCGATGACAGCGCTTGGTACAACCAGGCCAGCGAGCGCGTAAAGGCTGGCTACATCCGTGGCGTGGGTGACGCCAAGCTGACCGGGAGCGGCAGCTAATGGAGCCGACAGGAGAGATCGTGCTACGCAATTTTCGTCTGACTCTTGGGCGGCTGGCGGCCCTCGCCTGTACGTCTGCCATCGCCGTCACGGGCTGTGGCGGTGGCGACGACGAATCAGGGTCTCCGAAGCCGACCGCGGCGAAGCCGACCGCCGGCGCCGGGCTCATTCCTGTGGCCCAAGCCTGCGGGGGCCTGTTCGACGAGGCCATCGCGAAGGAGGCTCGGGAGCCGAACGGACCCAGCAAGGTCTATCCGGTCAAGACCAAGAGCACCGACCAAGTCGCGAAGGCACTGCAGGAGGAGTCGGCCAGGAGGAGCACGCCCGAGGACCTCTGTACCGTGACGGACAAGGCTGACGGCAAGGAACTGCTCGCCATCACCGTGGCGTGGACTCCCCACTCGCCCCCGTCCGGCCGGTCGGTGCACTACACGACCACCGTCGGTCCGGAGGACGCCGGCAGGCTTCTCGTTGCGTGTGATATCGGCAGCGGCGGCGAGAAGGGATCGGGAGGGGATCGTCGTTCCCTGGAATTCGCCCTGCGCGACTACTTCACCGTCAGCGACCACTCGCACGCCAAGCTGCTCATTGCCTCGGCGAAACAGATAACGTCGACGTTGGGCTGCCGGGAAGATCCCGAATATCCGGATCCGAAGGTTGTGGCGCCGCCGCCGAAACGGGGACTGCGATAGAACGTGAACATGGGGGTGGGCAACCGCCGAAGCGGTTGCCCACCCCCATGTTCTTGCGACCGCACCCTCAGAAGGTGATGTCCTGGAACAGCTGGGCCGACTTCTTGTCGGTCGCCTGGTAGTCCATGCTGCCGGTCCTGACCTTGGTAGCCACCTCTTTGAGCGTGGTCTCGATGTGGTTGGCGCGCGTCTTGAACTGCCTCTCGGCGGCGAGCATCATCTGGTGAGCCTCGCCCTCCCACCCATCGGTGACGGCCTTGACCGCGGCGATGATGGTCTCGATCTGCTGGCTCACCACCCTGGCGCCACGCTCGAGGTCACCGGCGGTGTCCTCGAGCGAGTTGTATGTGACCTTGATGTCCATCCCGTCACCGGACACTTATACTCCACCCCTCGTGGTGTCTTGATGGTTGTCGATCGTTTCGGCCGCAAGGGCCTGCCGTGATGGTGCCCTCAGCCGACTAGAACTGGTCGACCTTGCTGTGGGCCAGACCATCCGCACCACCGCCGAGGTGCCCGCCCGCCGCGCTGCCATTGACGTCAATGCTGCGGAGCTGGGATGCGATCTCAGTGTCGTTGGCACCACCGGAACGGTGCGTGAGCTGCACCGCCTCGTGGATATTGACGATCAGCTGACGCAGTGCCTCATGATCCTCGTTGAGGCTCATCTGCGCCCTCCGGAACGCGCTTCCGCCCTGACCGGTCCACGCCGCCTCCACCGTGTCGATGGCGTTGATCAGCGTGCGCAGGTTCTGCGAGAGGTCCTCGCTGACGCGGCCGAGGTCGCCCTCGAACTTCTTGAAATGTGCGTCGCTAATCCGCTGCGAGCCCGACATCTTTCCACCTTCCCCCATGATGTGTTGGTGAGCCGAGCTGGGGATTCTTTCGTCAGCTCACCACTCTGTGGAGTTTCCTACCCGACATGGCAGGAAGCGTATAGCTGTAGTTGGTGCTGGTGTTGGTGCTGGTTACGGCCTGGCCATCGTTCCACCACGGCGCCGCACGACGGTGAAGGCGACCCCGGCCCCGACGACCACGACGGCACCCGCACCCAAGGCCACCCAGAGCGCCGTATTACCGCCGTCGTCGTCGCTCGCTTTGGCCTCCGCTGCGGGTTTCTTAGCGGCTTGCTCATCCGATACCGGGGGCTGTGAGGCGTCGTCCCCCGCCGGCTTAGACGCCGACTCGGAAGGCTTTGGTTTCGTCGCTCCCTCACGAGCGAGCAACGGATTGGTGTTCGCCGGCCCCGGGTCTCCTTCGCCATCGAGGAGCACCTTGCGAGGCCGAACCGAGCCATACCCGAGGTAACTGCTCGGGATGTCCCCGGTCTTGGGCTTCGCGGCGGTCTGCATCATGACGCGGAGGACCTGGTTGTTGGTCCACTTGGGGTGCTTGGACCAGATCAGGGCGGCGGAGGCGGAGGTGATGGCGGTGGCTTGGCTGGTGCCGCGAGACGTGCAGACATTGTTCCCGCAACGTATAGGGATCTCATCCCCGATTGCGACCAGCCCTACCTGATCGCCTGAGTTCGACCACTTCGTTGCCTTGCCTTCGCGGTCGATCGCGCCCACACCCACGACACCTGGAAATCCAGCAGGATAGGTTACATCGTTGGCCTTGTCGCCGACATTCCCTACGGAAGCAAAAATCAGGCTGCCCTTCTTGATGGCATATTTGACAGCTGAGAGCGTCCGAGGGAGCTGGCTGCTGACGGCGTCTGATCCTTGCGAGACATTGATGACTTGTGCCCCATGGTCCGCCGCGTACCGAATGGCCCTGCCCACGTTCCCGTCCGCAGAGTCGACCCTAGCGTCCAGCACATCCTTTACAGGAAGGATCTTGGCCTCAGGGGCCAGCCCTTGAATGCCACCGCCAGCTCCTGTGCCAGCGATCAGAGCAGCGATGTTTGTTCCGTGACCATTCGTGTCTTTATGTGCACCCGTCGGGTTGTGCGACATATCCGCGCCTTCGAGTACTTGCCCCTGTAGCTCGGGCAACGATGCCTTGACGCCCGTGTCGACAACGGCGACGGTGATCCCCTTGCCCTTACTCACCTTCCACATGTCATCGGCCTGCATGTCCTTCAGGTACCACTGCTGAGAGCTGATGTCCTGTGCAACTGCCGCGGGCGCGATACCACCCACCGCCATGAACCCGGCTCCGAGTGTCGCCAAAGCCGACAGGGAGCGCCGCCGCGCTCCGAACTTCTGAAATGGCATAGGTGAGTGCTCTCCTCGGCGTTGCACAGGGATCTGTCGATCTAATCAATGACCGGCGGGACCGTGTCACGCCGTCCACCCAACCAGCTCTCTTCGTCTTCCTGAAGGTAATCGGGCCTGGAGCCGGAGGGCTCCGAGCCGTTCGGGGCTGCCCTGCCAGACCGCGGCATCGGCTCAGGCTCCTCCTGGTTACCCCGCACAAGCCCGGATCCCCCTGGGGTGAACTCGGCCTGCGCTCCGCGTCCAGAACGCGTACTGCTGACGGGGCCTCCCGACTCCGATGCGAGCCGCCGGCCCTGGCCACCATTGCTCCCGGGCGCGTGCGCACCCCCTTCGGCGGGCACACCGCCCGTGCCCAGGGGACCACGCCTGGGAGGGATGCCGTGTTCGTCTCCGACGACCGTGCCCTTCGGCAAACGCTGCCCATTCGCGTTGTTCGGTCCTCGTGGACTGTCCACGGTCCCACCCGGCTCCGATGCGAGCCGTCGGCCCGGCCCGCCGTTCGCAGGCGAAGGCGCGCCTTTGAAGCCGTGCGTGGCGGGTCCCATCGGCCCACGCCTCATGAGGCCTTGTTCTTCTCCGATAACCCTGCCGCGGGGAATCCGCGGAGTGTTGGTTTGCCCCGGTGGGCGAGCCTGTTGCCCACCGTGAATACCGTCAGGCAACCCGGTTCGAGGAAGGCTCGTCGGCCGAGGCTGCTTTGCCGCACCCTGGTAAGGAGGGAGAGGTTCTCGTACGGGGCTGCCCCCACCGCGCATAGGCGGCGGGGCGCTTGGCAGGAGCGGCCTGGGTCCGTTTGGCACCACAGGGTTCACACGCTGCTCGGGCGCATCCTGCGGTGGCGAAGCAGGAAGCCTGCTTGGGTCGATGACGTCAGGCGAGGGCAGCGTGTTCGTGGAGTCAATGTTGGTCCTGGCATCTGACACAACATCCGGCAGCCTCTCCGCGCCCAAGTCGCCGTGTCCCGTGGAGGCCGCTCCTGGGTGCTGGACGAGGCCCGGCCCATCGGCGGAATCAGAACGAGCTGCGAACGGCGCAGCGGAAGCTGTGCTTTGCCCACCTGCGTTTCCGTTTCCAGACGGCGACGCACCCGAGGGCCCGGGATCGCCTTTGAAGTAGTTCCCGAACTCAGGCGGCAAAGGCGGAAAGTTCGGCTCCTCGAGATCCTTGATCTCCGTGTAAGCCGTCTCGTAATACGAGTCCAGCTTGTCCATCTGCTGGAGCGCCTCAAGGTGGTGCTTGTCCGCGACCGCCTTTTCCGCATCGCTCTTGTGCTTCTTGTCGTCTGCCGCCGTCGGGGCCGGCATCGCTGCCTTGACTTCGGTCAGGCCTTGACCCGCGGCAGTCATGTGTACGCCGACGAGTAGGGTGTAGTCGGCCATCTTGTAGGTCTGCTTGGCCACCTCACGACCCCACTCGCGGAACGCGTCGGCACCCTCGCCCTCCCAGTGCACCCGCTCGGCGTGTGCCTTGAGTTCCTCCGCGATGGCACTGATGTCGTCGAAGGCAGCCGTCAAGGCGGCCCCGACCTCGGTCAGCGCGTCCGGCTTCGCGGTCGCGACCATGTTGTAGAGCTCGTCGTGCGACCGATCCTCGAACTTCCCTCCGGCCATCTACCTTCTCCCCCTCACAGCGCGTCGCCCCCGACCTCTTTGCCGCCGTGATTCCCACTCTGACCCGCGTGCTTCTCTGTGGGCTCGCGGTAGTACTTCCGCGTACGTGCCTGGATCTCCCGCATTCGACGGGCCTGTTCGGCATCCATGCCGTCGTAGCCGCGCTCGGCGACGATCGCCATGAGGCCCATGGCCTCGATCTGGTCGCCAAAGGACTTGGACAGGGTCTCCAGCCGCGCGTGAACCTTCTCGTAGAGGTTGGCCAGGTCGTCGGCGGAGGTGAACCCGGTGCCCGAACCGTACGCGTCCCGGGTGATGAACTGTTGCGAGATCGTCTTGTGCGATGCCGGGGACTTGTCAAGGTCGGTCAGGACCTTGTCCAGTCGCTTCTTGAACTTGGCAAGCGTCTCGGCTTCCTTGACCAGCCTCTTGCCGAACGGCGTCTGTGGCTCAGACCCCGGCTCTATGGGCCTCACGCTGTCCCTCCCCGTATGACACCAACGATGTCCTAAGCCACTCTATCCATCAGCGTTGGACACCCCAACTGCTCCGTAGCTGTGGGCCGTCGACGGTTCAGTAACGGTCCCCTCCCCCAAACGATGCATACGAGGCACACGTCACATCTGATGACACTAACGACTTCACCACAGGCGCACATGAGTACGCATACCTATTTCCCGGAACCGGGCAGGCATCGGCGAGCCGGAGGGACACCCCACTGACAACGAGGGACGTGACGTTCCGACCAGGCCGACCCCCACCGCTCGAGCGTCGGGCTCTGGAGCCCAGCGAGTCGCGCCACACCGCGCGGTCATCGCTGCCTTGTGCCTGCCCACGGCCTGCTTCAATCCTCCGCGGACGTAGACCAGCCATCGTCGTCTCTTGCCACCGCTGAAACCCTGCTGTGGCGACGAGGTAGATAGCCCTCAGTACTCGCTATCGAGGTCCGTTCCCGCAGGTGCTCGGTAGCAAGCCGAGACTACCGTTACCTTGATCATGGTATCCCCGCTCGCAGTCTTCCTAAGGGCTGTGAAGTTTGCAGCGAACTTCTCTTTCTTGTTCTCTGCCAAAATCTCCGGGTCTTGCGCCTTACTATGAGATTTCCCGTCCCTCAAGATTTTCCACCCGTGTTCCGGCAGTCCCTTCCTGAGGTTCTCCATTCCCTGAGCGACCTCTTCTTCCGAGAGGTCATAAATCGACCACGGATGGCGCGTCACATACAAATCCTTGGCATCAGGCTCGTCATCACACGGAGCGATGCGAGGACCGGGCTCAGTTACTTTTCCCTTGACCTCGATCATCTCCAAGAGGCGACTTGAGACTTCCCTCGTTTTTTGCCGAGCCTCGTCGACATCCAGCTTGGTCGGCTCATAATCAAGGTTGTTCACGTTTGAGCACCCCACGGAGATCGATCCGATAGACGTGGCGACAAGTGCGGCGACAACTCCTCGCCGCAAACGCTGGCCAGTCAATTTTCCACTACCCGCCCTTGACCTGGTCATAGTTCTCCGTTACCACGGCTGCCTGGTTCGCAAGGCTCTCTGAATTTGGCCTCCAATAGTCCCCGTGATCCTTGGCATCTGTTCCCATAATGTGGGCGCCAAAATCCTCGTCGGATGGAACATTCTGCCCCCATGCATAGCCAAAGGGAAGCATATCTGCCCACCACGATATATCGCTATCTCCACCGAGTCCCGCTAGCTTGCCGCCTGCCGGGACTGGGTCCTTCCAGGAAGCCGCAGCTTCGGACCACACATGGCCCTTGCCGACATCGAGATCATCGGCGTGTCCTACCCTCATACCGGGACTCCCTGCGGCCACGATATCGTCGGCAGGAAGCTTGCCGTCGATGGAGGATTGTCCCACCACTGTGCTTCCGTAACTGTGCCCGATGACTGTTGTATGGCTTGCGTCCGGGCCCCCCTGCGCGGTCTGCAAGCCGTCGAGAAACCTATTCAGCTCAGGGGCGGCGCGCTCAGCGTATGAAGGGGACATTGCCTCTGGCGCAACGCTCTGTGGCGCATCATACCCAATCCACGTAATTGTGGATACGTTCTGGTTCGGTGCAAGCACATGACTTTCCTGCCATAGGTTGGCCATGTGTCCGATATACGATCCGGACTTTCCGAGATTGGAATGGGTACCCGGGACGAAGACTGCGGTATGGTCAGCGGTGTCCGGGTTTCCGTTCGCCACGACCGCCCGCCCACCCCCTTCAGAATCAAAGGCGAGAAGATACGCCGGAGGCAGGCCATCTTTCCCTGTCTCGTCGAACCTCTTTTGAATATCCTTCATCGCCTGCAGGCCCTTGTCCAATTTTGCCCGCTGATCCCCGTATTTCTCGTCCCATCTCTTCCAAGCTTCGGTCTCCACAAAAGCCGGATAAGAGCCATTTGGATTCGGTCCGTATTTCGTTGGCTCTTTCGGGATACCGGAAAGCTCCAATGCGTACTTTGCCTTGGTCTCGGCCAGCAATGTCCGATTGGCCTCGTCCCGGACCTCAGAGGGAAGACCATCCAACGAACCGAGGCTGGCAGGGTGCATCGACAAGTAGGCGTCCCGCTCTTCCTGAGACAATCCGTTCCACCACTTGGCATTCGCCTTGGGGTCGCCATTCTCCGGTGGTGGTTTGATCTCGTTGAGGTATTCCTTCGCGCCTGCACGGACGCCACCCGTGTCGTTCTGGGCATCGGCCCAGTCCTGGTCGGATACGGTCAGATCATCATCAGCCTTCAGCTTGCGTAGCTTGGGGGCCCACTTCTCGTCGGCCTGCGTGGCGTCGTAAATGGCTTGGGCAATGCGGTTGGCGATGGCAACGGCTCGGCCGTAGTTCGGATTGGGGTGGATATTCGCCGCCTGGCGCTCCAGGGCATCGGCTGTATCGTTCGCATCGGCGGTCGGGTCGATGGGCTGGTTCGTGGGCTTGCCCTTCGCGCTGCCCTTGACCGTGCCACCCTCGGGTACTTTGCCATCGACCTTGTCACCGGCCGCCGGGTAGCTCACCGAGCCATCGGAGCCCACCGTGAACTTCTCTGCCTCGGCGTCCTCCACAGCGGCGTCGAGCTTGTGCTTCGCTGCTCGGAGTTCATAGGCCAGAGCATTGAGAGCGGTGATGATGAGAGCGCACTCGACCTGGGCGTAATGGAAATTCTTTGCCAATTTATCGAGCTGCCTGACGGCCGCGGTTGCCGCCTCACCTTCGAGTGTGTCCTGGAATTTAGCGGCTATCTGGTGCTCAAGGTCTTTTTGCGCCTGACTGGCCATGTCACTAACGGTCCGATAGCCACCCGCAGCATCCTCGAACTCCGACGGCTGCAGAGATGTGAGAGTCGCGTAATCCACTGGTCCGAGTCACCGACCCCGGCTCTCGCCGCCGACGGGCTTCGTGTCCTTGTACAGGACGTCCAAGCCGTCGAACGCGCACTTGGTGGCCTCGTCGTTCTTGTAGTGGTGATCCCCGGCCCTCTCAAGCCGGTCCTGAATCGCCCCGCACTTCCCGCTCACGCCCTTCAGATAGCGCTTCCAGGAGTGGTAGAGCTCCCGCTGAGCCGCCGCGCTCTCGATGCCGCCGCCGCTCTTGCTGCCCGCGCCTAAGCCGGTCTGCTCCTCCTCCAGCTTCGTCAGCGCGGTCTTGATGTCCCCCCGGAGCTTGCCGACGCTCCGACCCGCCGTGGTCCAGGCATTCTTGTTGGACTTCAAGTTGCCCGATCCACCCTGTTCCCAGCCAGGTTTGTCGTCGGCGCTCGCGAGATCCATCCCGGTGTCACCGGACGCCTCGCGCTTCATCTGCGCCCATTCCGCCTCGAATGTCGACATACGCTCCCCGATCCCCCGGCCTCGCACGACTCACAGTTACGTCAAATGGCTCAGTGTAGAAGAAACTTCACACACCTCCATGAGTACTCCTACTCAGCCATGCCGGAGCGTCGGCGCCTCCGTTCGTTGAGAACTGCCGCCAGGCCCGCGATGCCAGCGACCGCGATGGCGGCGGCGCCCACGGAGTACGTCGCGAGGCGTTCCTTGCGCTCCTGAGGGGTCTCGCCCAAGGTCATGGGGGCGGGGTCGGGCGCGGCGACGTCGTGGGCGGCGCCCTTGTCCAGGGTGACGTGGTCGATGCGGGTTTCGTCGTCGGTGAGGGCGCGGACGGGGTCGACGACGCCCCAGCCGATGAAGCGGTCATGGTGGTTGACGGCGCGCTCGGCGGTCTGCTCGATCTGGGCGACCACCTCGTTCTGTTTCCAGTCCGGGTGCTTGGCGCGGATCAGGGCGGCGACGCCGGCGACGTAGGGCGCGGAGAAGCTGGTGCCGTTGTCCACGCACTGGCCGCCCTTGGGGACGGTGGAGACCATTTCGACGCCGGGAGCGGCGACATCGACGAAGTCGCCGGACTGAGAGAAGGGGGCCCGTTCGTTGTTGCGGTCCGAGGCGCCGACGGCGAGGACGCCGTCGTAAGCGGCCGGGTAGGTCTTCTTGACCTTGCCGTCGAGACCGTCGTTGCCGGCGGAGGCGACCACGACGACATTCGCTCGCAGCGCGTTCTCAACGGCTTGCTGCAGCGTGCTGTTTGCCTGAAGCGGCTTGACGGTGTCCTGGGAGATATTGATGACGTCGGCTCTCGCGTCGACCGCCCAGTCGATGGCCGTGGCCATGGTGTCGGTGGTACCGGAGCCCTTTTCGTCGTTCTGCCGGATCGGGATGATCTTGGCTTTGGGTGCGATGCCGACGAATCCCGTGCCCGAGTGGGGGCGGGCGGCGATGATGCCGGCGACCTTGGTCCCGTGGCCGACCGAGTCGTCCGTCCCGTTGCCCTTCTTCCCCTTGGACAGACTCTTCTTGCCGCCCTTACGGACTTCCTTGCCCTTGCTGGTGTCGACGGCGTCCTTGAGCTGAGGATTGGTGTTGTCGACGCCGGTGTCGATGACGGCGACTTTGATCGGGCGGCCCTTCGGATCCAGCCCCTTGGTGTCCTGCCACAGCTGATCGAGCATGACCCGCTGGAGGGACCAGGGGGTGCCCTTTATCTGTTTGGCGGGGTAGGTGCATTCGCCACTGCCCGCGAGGGACAGCTCCGGCGCCGCGGAAGCCGATGTCGGTCCGGCCGCCGCCGACAGTGCCGTGAGGGCGGTCGCCGCCGACAGGGCGAGGGATTTGATGGTGCGCCGCATATGTTCGGGCTTCCTCATGTCCTATGAACCCTGGGGCTGCTTGGCGCTGTTGGCGTCGAGACGTGGACCGGTGGGCAGGAATTCGGACCAGTCCGCGGGTACCGGAGTCGGGTTGACGTCCTGGTATCCGAGGCTGCGCTGGGCCTTGTTGACGTCCTGCTGGGTCTGCGTGGCCTTGTCCTTGTCGGAGCCCTCATCACCGATTTTCGACTTGCCGGAATCGCTGTCGTTGTTGGACTGGACCGAGTAGCGAAGGCCGGTGTCGGTCACCAGGAAGACCGGCCCGTTCTTGATCTGGTGGCCGCTCACCTGGCGGTAGAGCACTCCTGACCCCGGGGTCACATAGGCGCTGGTGGCACCGTCCGGGATGGTGGCCGGGAATTCCTTGCCCGCCCAAGTGGCTACCTTGGCACCGCCCTTGGAGGTCACCCCGTCCAGGATGCTGCAGCTGGTGTCCCGGGCTCCGCTGCCCAGCGCGGGATCGACGGAGTTTGCCTGGCTCGGGATTTCGCTGGGCCAGTGGTACTGGCCGTAGAAGTCGTTCTCCGTGTCCGGGTTGAACGACGGGGCCGCCACTCGCTTGGCCATACTCGCCTCATTGATGGAGGTCTTGCTCCTGAGCAGGAGCTTGGCCACGAACTCCGAGACGCGCTGGACCTTCCCCCGCAGCACCACATACTTCTGGGTGCCGGCTCCGGTCGGCGCTTCGAGCACCATGCCGACCCGGTTCGCCTCGCCGAGGCTCGAGATCCCGGCGTCATCGCCGATCCGGCCCGGGACCTGCGGAAAGTCGATCGGTGCCCCGTCCCTGAAGGTCGCCAGCCAGTCCCTGGTGACCCGCTGCGGCTTCGCACCGTCGTGAAAGATCGAGCGCAGCAGAAGATTGGTGTCCGCGTCGGACTTGGCCTTCCAGTCCGGGCCGCCGATCAAATACTTCACGCCCCGCGGATCGACGAGATAGCGGGCGCCGTCCTGGCCCTGCACATAGAGCGCCTGGCCACCGTGGAGCGCCTGGGATCCGCGCAGCTTCTTGAGTTTCGGGTCCCGGTCGGAAAAAAGGAAGACGGCCTTCTGGGTGGTGTTCCCATTGCCACCCGGCTGTTCACAGACCGCCCACGTCATGCGCTTCTTCGCCTCCTCCGCACTGGGGATGCGGTCCGGTGCGTAGGGAATGCCGATCGTGGGGCCACGCGGGATGTGGCCGTCGTCCAGCTCCGACTCCTTCACCTTGATGATGCTGGACTTCTCGGGGTCGAGGAGAAGCTTGGCGGAGGCGAGGTTCAGCACCGGGTGGAGTTGGGGCTTGCCGCCGGTCTTCAGGATGACGTACCGAGTGGTGGAGTCACTGCCGACGATCACATGCGATTCCGGTGTGTCCCACCCCTTGGGCGCGACGGGCTTGAACATGCCCCAGGCGCCGAAACCGGCGAGGATCAGGGCCCCGACGACGACTCCGGGAAGGACCGCGCGCAGCGGACGCGGCGCACCCTCCTCGGTACCGCTCGGCGTGGGTTGCAAAAAGGCGGCGACTGTCCGCTTCTTCGCATAGATATAGGCGTTGAGTTCGTCCCGCCGTGATGCCATTTTTAGCCGCTTCTCCCCGCTTTTCGGCCTCGGTAGTCAGGTGGCCTGCCTCGGTCCTGGTGTCGTACCGACCCTCTACTATGCCGGTAGTGAACTGGCTCATGCCGCCTGGGGACACTCACCGGGGGCGACGACGACCGGGCCGTTCGGGCCGGTTTCGGACATGAGGGGGCTGACGGGGATGGCTGCCGCAACGCGCGCACGTACCGCGAGGAGCGCGTCCGGCCGAGGAGCACCGAGCGGACCCCGTCCGCCCGCACCCGCTGACGCTCCCCCGACAGCGGCCCCCATCACCTCCGCCACCCCGCGCACGACGTCCCGGCCCGGCAGCATCGGCCCCCTGCGGCTACAGCAATTCGTGCTGATCGAGGTGGCCGCGGCGATCGTGCTGGCCGCAGGGGTGGTCGACAAGCTCCTGCTGGTGCCCGCGGGAGTCGTGGGTGTCGTCCTGGTTCTGCTGGCCGTGGTCACGCGTCATCAGCAGCCGATACCGGAATGGCTGAGCACCGCGCTCGCGCTGCGCAGGCGCCAGCGGCAGGCGGCGAAGCCGCTCGACGCGGGCGCGGACCCCGGTTTCACGCCCGCCCTGGAGTGCGAACCGGCCCTGCGCACCTATACGTTCACCGATCGCGAGCGGCGCATGGTCGGCCTGGTGGGCGACGGCACCTTTCTGACCGCGATCCTGCAGCTGGACGCCACGGACTCGCCGCTGCGCCCGCACCGTACGCAGCGTCCGCTCCCGCTTTCGCTGCTGCGCGACGCCATGGACGTCGACGGAATCCTGCTGGAGTCCGTGCAGGTGGTGCAGCATGCGTTGCCGGCGCCCGCACCGCATCTGTCGGCGCAGACAGTGCCCGTGCGCAACTACGGGCCGCTTCAGGAGCAGACGGGAGCGCCCGCGGTCCGTCTGACATGGGTGGCCCTGAAGTTCGACCCGGAGCTCTGCCCGGAGGCCGTCGCGGCCCGGGGCGGGGGTCTCGAAGGCGCGCAGCGGTGTGTGCTGCGGGCGGCGGATCAGCTGTCGAGCAGGCTGCAGGGGGCAGGTTTCGGCGTGACGCTCCTGCCGGAGGAGGGCGTGACGGCGGCGATCGCCACCGCCGCGAGCGTCAACCCGAGGGCGACGGCGCAGGCCCGGCAGACCAACACGCTCAGCCGACGCACGGTCGAGAGCACACGGGCCTGGCGCTGCGACGATCGATGGCACACCACGTACTGGGTCAGCAGGTGGCCGCAGCTGGGGCCGGGAGCCACGCCCCTTCCCCAACTGGCCGCGCTGCTGACCTCACTGCCCGCGCTCGCGACCACGCTCAGCCTCACCCTGCGGCGGGGCGGGACGCAGAGCGGCCGGCCCGCGCCCACGGTGAGCGGACATGTGCGGATCACGGGTCATAGCGCGGACGACCTGGTCGCGATGAGGCGAGAGCTCCAGCGCACCGCCCGTGGGGTGCGGGTGGGGCTCGCCCGGCTGGACCGCGAGCAGGTACCCGGCGTACTCGCCACTCTGCCCCTGGGAGGCACCCGCTGATGGCCATGCCGACGACCGTCTCAGGCGGCCCTTCTTACGCCCCGACCTCCGCACCCGGCCAGATGCCCGGTCAGCCGGACGAGCCGGTGGCTCCCGCCCCGCGCAGGATGCGACGGGGATTCGGGCTGATCGGACCGCGGCGTCAGCGGCATGAGCTCCCCCCGGAGCAGTTCGACGCCCTGGCGCTGCCGATCGGCGACGACGGGGTGGTGATCGGTGTCGGCGCGCGGGACCAACCCGCCGTGCTGGGCCTGCACCGTCCCACGCCCTTCAACGTGGTCCTGGTCGGCGGGCTGTGGACGGCGCAGGTGATCGGGTTGCGAGCGGTGGCCACGGGCGCCCGGGTCACCGTGGAGACCGGCCGTCAGCAGATGTGGGCGTCACTGGCGCAGGCCGCGAACGGCGGGTACCAGAGCATGACGCTCCACGACGTGGGCCGTGTGCCGCCGCAGGGGCCGTCGATCGGCAGTCCCGTCCTGGTGATCCGTGACGCGGGCATGCGACCGCCGCGCGGGCGGGTGACGTCGGCGCCGTGGCAGTCCGTGCTGACGCTTCTGCCCTACCTGAGCCCGGTCGCCCCCCGGCTCATGGAGAACGCGGACCTGGTGGGCGTCCAGCGGGTGTCCCCGGAGGAGGCCACCCAGGTCGGGCGGATCATGGGGCTGCCGTCCACGGATGTCGAGTCACTGTCCACGCTTCCGGACGGGGTCACTCTTTGGTGTGATCGTCAGTCGCGGCTCTATGTGGCAACGCATCCGACGGATATCGAATCCGGCCTGCTGGGCGGAGCTCGCCGCATGGACTGACGGTGTTCGATTGCCGCCGCGCACACGGTGGATGAGACTGTCAGCCAAGCACCAGGCGGGCTTGTTTCCGCGGTACCCGAAGGGATTCTCCACCGATGGCCGACGCCAAAGAGAAGGAAGAGCTGTACGCCCTCGACATCTCCGGTGTTGAGTGGCTCAGCGCACCTGGCAGCAGCTCCGAGGACCGGGTGGAGATCGCCTACCTGCCGAACGGGGCGGTGGCCATGCGGAATTCCACCGACCCCGAGACAGTGCTGCGCTACACGGAGGCCGAATGGCGTGCCTTCGTCCTGGGCGCGAGGGACGGCGAATTCGATCTGAGCTGAGGAGCGCGAGCGCGGGGGCGGACGCCGGTCGGTGTCCGCCCCCGCGGTCGTATCCCATCTCTCAGCCGACGCTCAGCGGCCGAAGGCCATCAGGAGGTTTTCGGGGGTGGTGTCGGTGCCGGTGATGCGGTTGGTGGCGATGTAGAAGTTGCCGTTGCGGTAGGTGTGGGTGGCCGAGTAGAAGTCGCGCTCGGCTTTTTGGGTGGCCTGGGGCAGGCGTAGGAGGGGTTTGGGCTTGCCGCCGTCGGGGCCGATGCGGACGATTTGGCCGGGGGCGGTGTATGAGGGCTTTTCGTAGGCGATGAGGTTCTTGCCGTCCATGTTCAGCGGGAGCAGGAGCCGTTCGGCCACCTTGACCGCCCATTTCCGCTTGCCGGTGGTGAGGTCGAAGGCGTGGATCTCACTTGTCGAGCCCAGGCCGTGGTCCTGGGTCATCTCGGTCGGCAGGTAGAAGGTGTCCGCGGAGACGGCGACGCCTTCGCAGTTGCCCATGTTGGTGCCGAAGATGTCCGTGCCGCACTCCGGCTGGTAGGACTGCTTGCCCAGCGCGAGGGTCGAGCGTTCCTTGCCCTGGCCGGAGAGGGCCAGGATGCCGCCGGAGCGTCGGTCCTGGTCGATGAGGGCCACCACGGCGGGGCTGCTGGAGAAGATGTTGCTGACCTTGAAGCCCTTACGGATGGTGTAGGTCCACTTGATCGAGCCGCTGGGGGTGAGCTGCTGGAGCTTGGCGGTCCCATTGGTGCAGGAGTAGGCGCGCAGCAGGACCTTGCCGCCCGCGTAGCCGTCAATGGAGCAGCCCGCGCTCGGCTTTTCGGGTGAGACTTCCTTGCCGTCGTTGACCTTGATGACGGCGGAGCCGCCGAACCAGGCCATGCCGACGAGGTTGCCGCTCTGTGCCATGCCCACGTTCGTGTAGCCACCGCCCATGGGGTCAGTCTCGGGGGCGGGGTGGTCCCAGAGCTTGGCACCCTTGTTGAGGTCGATCAGGGCGAGTTGGCTGCAGGAGTCCCTTCCATGGCCCTCGTAGGCGACGACGACCTTGCCGTCGGTGGTGGACGTGGGAGCGGCGCAGACCGCTTTGGGGAGCGAGAGGGTCCATTTGCTGCCCCCTTCGTCCCTGTAGGCGATGATCTTGTTCTCGACCGCCTTGACGACATAGCCCTTCATCGCCCAGAAGCCGGGCACTTCGAGGTTGCTCTTGCTGACCTCGGGCGCGGGCTTCTGGTAGAGGACCTTGGCCTCGCCCGCCCGGCGCTGGTCGTTGGGATCGCTTTCGCCGCTGCCGCGACCGCCGGTGTTGTCACCGTCACCGGTCGTCGGCTCCGGCGTCCGGTCCTGTGTCTTGGGGTGGCTCGGGGTGGTCGTTTCGGGGCTCGCGGTGGGGTTCTTACCGCCGTCGTCGCCGCCCACCGCCGCGTACACCCCGCCACCGGCCGCGAGCAGTACCGCCACCGCCGCGCCGATGATGAGGGCTTTGCGCTTCGGGGCCGGGTCGCCGGCGGTGGGTGGAGGCGTGCCGTACGGCCCGCCGGGCGGTGAGGTGTACGGGCCGCCGTACTCCGGCTGGTGTGCGTACGGGTTCTGGGCGTACCGGTTCTGGGCGTACGGGTTCGACCGGTCCGGGCCGGGGGAAGCGGGCGCGCCGGGCTGTGGTGGGGGCGGGCTCGGCGGGAGGGCTCCGGTGTCCCATATCTGGGGCGGGGTGTGGCCCGTCGACGGAGTTGACGGGTGCCTCTGGGGCGCGGTGGGGGGCGCGGTGGGCGGCACGGGTGGCGTCGGAGGTCTCCGTGGCGAGCCGAAGCCGCCCCGGCCGGGCTCCTGGGGTTCTTGGGGCTGCTGGGGCTCCTGAGGCTCTGGGGGCGGCGGGCCGAAGCCACCGGAGGGCGGCTGGTTGGGTGGCTGGGGCGGCTGCGGCATCTGCGCCTACCTCTCACACGAGTCCACCGACCGGTCGGCCTCCTCCCCGCGATCCGGTCGGCGGCGCCGGCCGGATAGGGGCGACATGGTCGCAGGTCCCACTGTGCAACGGCATTCGAGCGGGGATTCTTTGTACCACCGGACGCTTGGACTTCTCCCCGCGGTTGCCGGGTACGTACCGCCGTAAGGCACGGTGAGGTCTCGGACAGCCTCGAGTGCGCGGATGGGCCTGCCCCCGCGGCGCTCATGGTGATTAGTCTTGGGGTACCCGGTGGAGCGCCCGTTCAGGGGTCCCCGGCGTCACAAAAGGGGAAAGCCGAACGGTCGGACGACAGTAGCGATCGGCAACAGATCGGCCTCGCCAAGAATTTCAAGGGTGTTCGACCACACCAGGAGGCATTGTGAGCAGCGATCGGGACGAGATCCGCACGGGCGGAAACACACCCGGCGATGATCGGTCCGACGCGGAGACCGAGCACACGGGCGAGTTCACCATCGACTACACCCCACCCGCCTGGTATACGCAGAACGCTTCGTCGTCGTCCTCGCCGTCCTCCACCGCCCCCACGTCGACCGGCGGTTCCGGAGGACCCGGGACGGGCGCCGGTGTGGGGATGCCGGGTCCGCCGCCTCCGCCGCCCACCGGCAATCCGGTGCCCGTGCCGGGGGCGCCGGAGCCGAGCGGTTTTCCGGGTGCCTGGCCGCCGCCGGCCCCGGCCCCCTCCTCCGATCTCGCATCGGACGCCTCCGAGGTGGAGGAGGTCCCCGCGCAGAGGGAGGACGAAGCACGGTCGGAATCGGACCTCAGAGAGTCCGACTCGGGCATTCGTATGCCGCCTTTGTCTGACTCTGGGGCGGATTCGATTAGTGGTGCGCCCGCGGATGACAGCGTTACGGGTGGCGGCGTTTCGGACCGCGCCGAGTCCGAGCCCTCCCGCGAGGCTTCCGTCCCGGCTTCCGAGGTCGAAGCCGAGGATTCGGCGGCGGTTTCCTCCCCTTCTTCCGCTTCCGCTCCCGTCGATGACGACTTCACGCTAGCGCCCGCCGCCGCCCGGGGGGACGACGACGCCCTCCGGCCGGACTCGGACCACGCCTCCGAGGCCGGCTCCGACGAGGGCGAGAACGGCGATGTGGTCAGCCCCTCCACCGTGCGGTTCTCCACCGCCGCGCTGCGACGCGAGATCGCCGAGAGGCGGAGTGAGGACTCCGGCGCCGGGGTCGCTGGTTCCGGTTCGCCTTCCGGCTCCGGTACCAGTTCGCCTTCCGGATCCGATTCCGCTTCTCCTTCCGGCTCCGACTCCGGGTCCGATTCCGGGTCTGGGTTCGCATCCGGAGCTCCCGACTCCGGGTCCTCGGATGCGGACGACCGTGCCGACGACGACGTGCGCAGCGAGGGCACGCTGCGCTTCTCCACGGCCGCGCTGCGGCGGGAGATGGAGGAGCTGAGGCAGGCGAGCGCCGAGCCTCAGGACGCGGTTCCCGAGGACGCGGCCCCCGAGGACGCCGTGCCGCCGAGCGGGCCGGCCCCCGAGCAGCCCGCCACCACCTGGGCCCCGCCGCCCGTTCCGCAGTCGGGGCTGCCGCCCCTGCCGCCGGACTTCCAGCCCGCGGCGCCCGAGGACACCCCGCCTCCTCCGGGTCCCGCTCCCGCTCCGGTTCCGGAACAGCGGACGGACGGGCCCGCCACGCCTGGTGCCGGAGTGCCGCTCCCGCCGCAGGACACCTCCTGGGCACCTCCCCCGCCCCAGACGCAGGGTCAGCCCGGACAGCCCACCGCCGGGCCGGGGCCGCAGGGCGGATACGGCTATCCGCGGCCCGGTGAGGGCGGTCCCGGCGCGATCCCCGGCCAGCCCGGTCCGGCCCCGCTGCCGGATCAGGCCCAGGGGGCGCAGCCCCCGGCGGCCAACATGCCTGGCCCGCAGGGCGGTTACCAGCAGCCCGGCCCGGGCGTACCGGGTCCCGGGCCGCAGGGTGCCCCGGCTCCGCAGGGGCCCCACTACGGCTACCCGCAACCGGGGGCCCAGCCCGCGCCCGGCCCGGGCGGTCCTGGCCCGGGGCCGGGGCCGACGCCCGTCCCAGGCGGCTACGGCTTCCCGCAGCCGCCCGCCCCGGACCAGCAGGGCCAGGGGCAGTACCAGCAGCCCCACGCACAGCCCTACCCCACACCCCAGCCGGGGCAGGCCGAACACCCGGGCCAGCCCGGACAGCCCGGACACCCCGGACAGCCGATGTACCCGGGCCAGCCCGGACAGCCTGCCCAGCCCGGTCAGCCCGGACCGTACGCACCGAACGGCCCCGTCCAGGGCCAGCAGCCGCAGGCCCCCCAGGGTCAGCAGTTCCCCGGGCAGCAGGGTCCGGGCGCGCAGGGTGGCTACGGCTTCCCGCGGCCCGGCGACGGCGTTCCCGGGCCCGGGCCCGGACCGCAGGCGCAAGGGCAGCCACAGCCGCATGACGGCTACGGCTACCCGCGCCCGGACGCCCACGCCGCCCCGGCGGCCCCGGCCGACCCCCGTACCGGCGGCTGGCCGACCGTAACGCCCGACCAGCGGCGCCAGGCCGGAAGCGCGGGGGCGCCGCTCGGGTACACCGCCGCGGTCGAGCTCTCCTCGGACCGGCTGATCAAGGGCAAGCAGAAGCCGAAGAAGAACACCCCCGGCCCCTCCCGCTTCAAGATCGGCGGCAAGAAGGAGGAGGCGGAGCGGCAGCGCAAGCTCGAGCTGATCCGCACGCCGGTGCTCTCCTGCTACCGCATCGCGGTGATCAGCCTCAAGGGCGGTGTCGGCAAGACCACGACGACCACCGCCCTCGGCGCGACCCTGGCCATCGAGCGCCAGGACAAGGTCATCGCGATCGACGCCAACCCGGACGCGGGCACCCTCGGCCGACGGGTACGGCGGGAGACCGGGGCGACCATTCGCGACCTGGTCACGGCGATCCCGTACCTCAACAGCTACATGGACATCCGGCGGTTCACCTCACAGGCGCCGTCGGGGCTGGAGATCCTGGCCAACGACGTGGACCCGGCGGTCTCGACGACGTTCAACGACGACGACTACCGCCGCGTCATCGACGTCCTGGGCAAGCAGTACCCGATCATCCTCACCGACTCGGGCACGGGCCTGCTCTACAGCGCCATGCGCGGCGTCCTCGACCTCGCCGACCAGCTGATCATCATCTCCACGCCCTCGGTGGACGGCGCGAGCAGCGCCAGCACCACCCTGGACTGGCTGTCCGCGCACGGCTACGCGGATCTGGTCTCGCGGAGCATCACGGTGATCTCCGGGGTCCGGGAGACCGGCAAGATGATCAAGGTCGAGGACATCGTGTCCCACTTCGAGACCCGCTGCCGCGGGGTGATCGTCGTGCCGTTCGACGAACATCTGTCGGCGGGCGCCGAGGTGGACCTGGACATGCTGCGGCCCAAGACCCGTGAGGCGTACTTCAACCTCTCGGCCATGGTCGCGGAGGACTTCACCCGCGCCCAGCAGGAGCAGGGCCTGTGGACGGGCGACGGAGGGGCCCAGCCGCCGCAGGTGGCCCCGCCGATGCCCGGACAGGCCCAGCAGCAGCCCTACCCGGGCGCCTACGCGCCTCAGCAGGGCCAGCAGCCGCAGTACCCCGGGTACCCGCAGCAAGGCGGCCAGCAGGGCTGGCAGCAGCCCTACGAGCAGGGGCAGGGGCAGCAGCCGCAGCCCGGCCAGCCGTGGCAACAGGCCCAGCCGGGTCAGCCCGGGCAACCCGGCCAGCCCGGGCAACCGGGGCAGCCCTGGCAGCAGCAGCCCCCGCAGCAGTAGCGAGCGAAGAAGCACGAAGCGCCCCGTGGGCCGGTGATCCGGTCCACGGGGCGCATGCGCGTTACCCGTTCACCACGTGGCGCACGGCGCGTGGCGCGCAGCCGCACGGCACGGCGCGTGGCGTCCGCCATGCGCCCTCAGCGGCTCCCGTACGGGTCAGCAGTCGCCGCCGTACGCCCTCAACGGCTCCCGTACGCGTCGGTCAGCAGCCGCCGTACGCCCTCAACGGCTCCCGTGCTCCTCCACGAGCTCCCGCGCCCGCTTCACATCGGCCGCCATGCGCTCCAACAGCGCCTCGATCGAGTCGAACTTCTCCTGGCCCCGGAGATAGGCGAGGAAGTCGACCTCGACATGGAGTCCGTACAGATCCAGGCCGACCCGATCGATCGCGTACGCCTCGACCGTCCGCTCGGTCCCGTCGAACTGCGGATTGGTGCCGACCGAGATCGCCGCGGGCATCGCCTCGCCCTGCGCCGTCAGCCAGCCGGCGTAGACGCCGTCGGCCGGGATCGCGGTGTGCGGCGGGGTCTCCAGATTGGCCGTCGGGAAGCCCAGCTCTCGGCCGCGCTGCGCACCGCGCACCACCACGCCCTCGACCCGGTGCGGCCGGCCCAGGACCTCCATCGCGCCCGTGACATCGCCCTCCGCGACCAGGCGGCGCACCAGCGTGGAGGAGAACGGCTCGCCGCCGCCCGCCTCACCGCGCTCGTACAGGTCGATGACCTCGACCTCGTAGTCGTAGGTGGTGCCGAGCTCGCGCAGGAAGGCCACGTTCCCCGCGGCCTTGTGGCCGAAGCGGAAGTTGGGGCCCTCCACCACGACCCGGGCGTGCAACTTGTCCACCAGCACCTTCACCACGAAGTCGGCGGGGGTGAGCCGCGAGAACTCCGCCGTGAACGGCAGGATCAGCACCGCGTCCACGCCCAGCCCGGCCATCAGCTCCGCGCGCCGCTGGTGCGTGGCGAGCAGCGGTGGATGGCTGCCGGGCCGCACGACCTCGCTCGGATGCGGGTCGAAGGTGACCACGACCGCCGGTACGCCCAGCTCACGCGCCCGTGCCACGGCACGGCCGATGATCAGCTGGTGTCCTCGGTGCACCCCGTCGTAGGAACCGATGGTGACGACGCTGCGCCCCCAGTCCTCGGGGATGTCCTCCAAGCCACGCCAGCGCTGCACTTTGCCCGCTCCTCGCCCGAACCTTTGTCTGTCGACTTCGCAGGTCTAAGACTGCCATGCCCCGGGCACCCGCCTCGCATCGGTGGCCGCCTCGAGCGCCCGGACCGGCCGGAAAGCCACCGTAGGCGGCCGGTCCCGGCGCGTGCAACGCGGCCCGGAGTCGGCCACGGCACACCGGCGCCGCGTCGCCCACCCAGGCCGGGGGTGCGCCCGCGGCGGGCGAAGTCCCCCACCCCGCCCCTTCCCGACACAAGGGGCTCCGTCCGTTGACCCCGCCGGGCCCCGACGGCGTCAACGGCGTCAACGGCCTCATACGAAGACGGCCAGGCTCTTCGCCTTGCCCTTCGACTCCTCCACCAGGGCCAGAAAGCGCCCCTCCGGCCCGAAGACCGCGACCGGCCCCGATCCCGGTCCCGAACCCGGCCCTTTCTCCCCCGACGGCATGTCGATCCGCACCCCATTGCCCAGCAGCCGGGCCTGGCGCTCGTCCACGTCCCAGCGCGGGAACGCGGCGGCCGCCGCCTCCGCGATGGGCAGGATCTCCAGCGACTCCTCCAGCCGCTCCAGCGTCCTGGCCGCCTCCAGCCCGTACGGGCCGACCCGGGTCCGGCGCAGGGCCGTGAGATGGCCGCCCACGCCGAGTCCGGCGCCCAGGTCGCGCGCCAGGGCACGGATGTAGGTGCCGGAGGAGCACACCACCGTGACGTCCAGGTCGAGGACGGTGGTGCCGTCTTCCGCCTTGGCCTCGCGGCGGTCGTGGAGGACGAAGGAGGACACCGTCACCGGCCGTGCCGGAATCGCGAACTCCTCGCCCTCCCGCGCCCGAGCGTAGGAGCGCTTGCCGTCGATCTTGATGGCGCTGACCTTCGAGGGGACCTGCTGGATGTCCCCGGTCAGCTCCTCGATCCCGGCCTGGACGGCGCCCGGGTCGACCCCGGCGGCCCCGTCGGAGGCGGTGATCTCGCCCTCCGCGTCATCGGTGACCGTGGTCTGCCCGAGCCGGATGGTGGCCCGGTACTCCTTCTCGGTCAGCGCCAGATGGCCCAGCAGCCGGGTGGCCTTCTCCACGCCGACCACGAGCACGCCCGTGGCCATCGGGTCCAGCGTCCCCGCGTGGCCGACCCGCCGGGTACCGGCGAGGCGGCGCATCTTGGCGACGACGTCGTGCGAGGTGAAACCGGCCGGTTTGTCGACGATCACCAGGCCGTCCGGTGCCCCGGAACCGGCCCTGCCCTTGCGCGTCATGCGTCCGCTGAACCCTTGCCGTCCGTGCCGGGCTCCTCGTCGTCCTCCTGGCCGGGCTTGCGGTACGGGTCGGCGTCGCCCGCGTAAGCGGCGCCCGAGGACGCCTCGCGCACCTGTGCGTCCGCCTCCCTGGCCTTGGCGAGCAGATCGTCGATGGTGCGGGCGTTCTCCGGCAGCGCGTCCGGGACGAACGTCAGCGTCGGAGTGAAGCGCACCCCCGTCTGGCGCCCGACCTCCGACCGCAGCACGCCCTTGGCGCTCTCCAGGGCCGCGGCGGAGGCCGCCCGCTCCTCGTCGTCGCCGAAGACCGTGTAGAAGACGGTCGCCTCCCGCAGATCACCGGTGATCCGGGTGTCGGTGATGGTCACATAGCCCAGCCGCGGGTCCTTGATCCGCCGCTGCAGGGTCTCCGCGACCACGACCCGGATGCGGTCCGCCAGCTTGCGTGCCCGCGCGGTGTCGCTCATGCGTCTTCTTCTCTCTTCTCCGCGTACGTTCTTCGCGTCAGTTCTTCGCGTCGGTCATCGATGGCCACCGGCGGCTTGCGATCGCCGGTCCGGCCCCTCATTCATCTTCGCCACCGTGGAACCGCCGTCGCACCGACAGCAGCTCCACCTCCGGCCGCGCCGCCACCAGCCGCTCGCAGCGGTCGAGCACCTCCGTGAGGTGGCCCGCGTCCCCGGAGACCATCGCCAGGGCGATCTGGGCCCTGCGGTAGAGGTCCTGGTCGCCGACCTCCGCCACGCTCACCGCGTATTTGCGGTGCAGCTCGGCGACGATCGGGCGGACGACGGAGCGCTTCTCCTTCAGCGACCGTACGTCGCCGAGAAGCAGGTCAAAGGACAACGTCCCTACATACATGCGGTCCGGGTCAAGCCACCCGTGGGGCCTTTGTGATTGCGGGCTTCTCGCACCGTACACGCAAGGGCCGGGGCCGCTCGACGGAAATTCCTCCGCCGACCGGCCCCGGCCGCCGCCGCTCGTCAGCCGCGCGGCTTCTCGCGCATCTCGTACGTCGCGATGACGTCGTCGACCTTGATGTCGTTGTAGCTGCCGAGGTTGATACCGCCCTCGAAGCCCTCGCGAATCTCGGTGACGTCGTCCTTGAAGCGACGCAGACCCTCGATGTTGAGGTTCTCCGCGACGACCTTGCCGTCGCGGATGAGGCGGGCCTTGGTGTTCCGCCGGACCTCGCCGGAGCGGATGAGCACACCCGCGATGTTGCCCAGCTTGGACGAGCGGAAGATCTCGCGGATCTCCGCCGTACCGAGCTCGACCTCTTCGTACTCCGGCTTGAGCATGCCCTTCAGGGCCGCCTCGATCTCCTCGATCACCTGGTAGATGACCGAGTAGTAGCGGACGTCCACGCCCTCGCGCTCGGCCATCTGCGTGGCACGCCCGTCGGCGCGCACGTTGAAGCCGATGACGATGGCGTCCGAGCCCGTCGCCAGGTCGATGTCGGTCTCGGTGACCGCACCCACACCGCGGTGCAGCACCCGCAGGTCCACCTCTTCGCCGACGTCGAGCTGGAGCAGCGAGGACTCGAGGGCCTCCACCGAACCGGACGCGTCGCCCTTGATGATGAGGTTGAGCTGCTGGACCTGACCGGCCTTGAGCACCTTGTCCAGGTCCTCCAGGGAGACCCGGCGGGTGCGCTTGGCGAAGGCGGCGTTCCGCTCGCGGGCGGCGCGCTTCTCGGCGATCTGGCGGGCGGTGCGGTCCTCGTCCACGACGAGGAAGTTGTCACCCGCACCGGGCACGTTGGTCAGACCGAGCACCAGGACCGGGGTCGCCGGGCCGGCCTCCGCCACGTTGTTCCCGTTGTCGTCGAGCATCGCCCGGACGCGGCCGTACGCGTCGCCGACGACCATCGTGTCGCCGACCCGCAGGGTGCCGCGCTGGACCAGCACGGTGGCCACGGCGCCGCGGCCGCGGTCGAGGTGGGCCTCGATCGCGATGCCCTGTGCGTCCTGCTCCGGGTTGGCCCGCAGGTCGAGCGAGGCGTCGGCGGTGAGGACGACGGCCTCCAGCAGGCTGTCGATGTGCAGACCCTGCTTGGCGGAGATGTCGACGAACATGGTGTCGCCGCCGTACTCCTCGGCCACCAGGCCGTACTCGGTCAGCTGACCGCGCACCTTGGTCGGGTCCGCGCCCTCGACGTCGATCTTGTTGACCGCGACCACGATCGGCACATCGGCCGCCTTGGCGTGGTTCAGCGCCTCGATCGTCTGGGGCATCACACCGTCGTTGGCCGCCACCACGAGGATCGCGATGTCGGTCGACTTGGCACCACGGGCACGCATGGCGGTGAACGCCTCGTGACCCGGGGTGTCGATGAAGGTGATCCTGCGCTCTTCGTCGTTGACCTCGGTCGAGACCTGGTAGGCACCGATGTGCTGGGTGATGCCGCCGGCCTCGCCCGCGACCACGTTGGTCTTGCGGATCGCGTCCAGCAGTCGGGTCTTACCGTGGTCGACGTGACCCATGACGGTCACCACCGGCGGACGCGCGGAGAGCATCTCCTCGCCGCCCTCGTCCTCGCCGAACTCGATGTCGAAGGACTCGAGAAGCTCGCGGTCCTCCTCCTCCGGGCTGACGATCTCGACGTTGTAGTTCATCTCGTCGGCGAGAAGCTGAAGCGTCTCGTCGGAGACGGACTGCGTCGCGGTGACCATCTCGCCCAGGTTGAACATCACCTGGACCAGGGACGCCGGGTTGGCGTTGATCTTCTCCGCGAAGTCGGTCAGCGAGGCACCCCGCGACAGCCGGACCGTCTGGCCGTTGCCGCGCGGCAGCATCACACCGCCGATGGACGGGGCCTGCATGGCCTCGTACTCCTGGCGCCTCTGCCGCTTCGACTTACGGCCACGACGCGCCGGACCGCCGGGACGGCCGAAGGCGCCCTGGGTGCCACCGCGGCCACCGGGACCGCCGGGACGGCCGCCGAAGCCGGGACGGCCACCGCCGCCACCGAAGCCGCCACCGCCGCCGGGACCCCCCGGACGGCCGGCGAAGCCACCGCCACCACCGGGACGACCGCCACCGCCACCGCCGGGACGGCCGGCGAAGCCGCCACCGCCACCGGGACGACCGCCGCCACCGGGACGACCGCCGCCACCGGGACCGCGACCGCCACCGCCGCCGGGGCCCGGACGCGGGCCCGCGGCCGGACGCTGCGGCATCATGCCCGGGTTCGGGCGCGGGCCGCCGGGACCCGGACGCGCGCCGCCACCCTGGGCGCCCTGCGGACGGGGCATCTGGCCCGGAGTGGGACGGGGACCGCCGGGGCCGCCCTGGCCACGGCCCGGACCGCCCTGGCCGCCGCCCTGCGGACGCGGACCGCCGCCGGGCTGGCCGCCGGGACGCGGGGCGCCGCCGGGACGGGGCGCCTGCGGACGCGCCATACCGGTGGAACCACCGGAGGTGAAGGGGTTGTTACCGGGACGGGGACCGGCCGGACGGGGACCGCCCGGACGCGGACGCTCCTGACCCGGACGCGGGGCGCCACGGCCACCCTGGCCCTGACCACCCTGACCACCCTGACCCTGGCCGCCCTGGCCCTGGCCCTGGCCGCCCGGACGGCCGCCGGGGCGCGGACCGGGAGTGGCACCCGGCTTGGCGGGCGCGCCCGGCTTGGCCGCCGCGGGCTTGGGCGCGGGGGTCGGCGGCGCGGTGAACTCGGGCTGCGCCGGAGCCGCCGGCGCGGGACCCGGCTTGGGGCCGGGGGTCGGACGGGCACCCGGCGTGGGACGCGGGCCCGGAGTGGGCGCCGCGGAGGGGGTGCCGCGCTGGCCCTCGGGGGCACCACCCGGCTTGGGGCCGGGCGCCGGGGGCTTGGGGGCGGCCGGACGGGCCGCCGCCGCCGGACCCGGGGTCGGCGGCTTGGGCGTCGCCTTGCGCGGCGCCGAGGGCTTACCGGCGGCGCGGCCTGAGCCGTTGCCACCCTGGAAAGCGTCAGTCAACTTGCGCACAACCGGCGCCTCGATCGTCGAGGACGCCGAACGTACAAATTCACCGAGTTCCTGGAGCTTGGCCATGACGACCTTGCTCTCAACTCCGAACTCCTTGGCGAGTTCGTATACCCGGACCTTAGCCACTTCGCTCCTTTTAGGTCCGGGTTGTCGCCGGACCGTCGCTACTTCATGGGCGTACTCATCGCGTACTCATCGAGTGCTCATCGCAATCTCGACCTACTTCCGACTCGCGAGGTACCTGACCGCACGGTGTCCCGTGCCGTTCTTCCAACTACTCAGGGTGTCGCCTGTTCACCCTGCTCGACAAACCGGCGGAGCGCCGTGGTGTCGAGCGCTCCCGGCCCCCTGAAGGCCCGGGAAAAGGCCCGGCGGCGAACCGCCAGGTCAAGGCAGACCCGTGTGGGGTGAACATAAGCACCCCGACCGGGGAGCGTACCGCGCCGATCGGGGACACAAACACCCTCGACCAGCACGATGCGCAGCAGATCGTCCTTGGCCGCCCGATCCCGGCATCCCACACAGGTTCTCTCAGGGCAGGCACCAGCTCGCGTGCGGCCAGACACTGGTTAAGTCTACCTCCCCGTACCGACCTCACCCCTTGGGGGGAGTGATCGAATCGTCACTCGATTGTGGCCCGGATCCCGGAGGATCCGGCCTGAATCAGCCTTGATCACCCGACTGCTCGGTGTCCGGCCGGATGTCGATCCGCCAGCCGGTCAGCCGCGCCGCCAGCCGGGCGTTCTGCCCCTCCTTGCCGATGGCGAGGGAGAGCTGGTAGTCCGGCACGGTGACCCGGGCCGAGCGGGCCGCCAGATCGACCACCTCGACCTTGCTCACCCGCGCGGGTGACAGCGCGTTCGCCACGAGCTCAGCGGGGTCGTCCGACCAGTCGACGATGTCGATCTTCTCGCCGTGCAACTCGGCCATCACGCTGCGCACCCGCCCGCCCATCGGGCCGATGCACGCGCCCTTGGCGTTCAGCCCCGCACGGGTGGACCGGACCGCGATCTTGGTGCGGTGGCCCGCCTCACGGGCGATCGCCGCGATCTCCACCGAGCCGTCCGCGATCTCCGGCACCTCGAGCGCGAAGAGCTTCTTGACCAGATTGGGATGCGTACGCGAAAGGGTCACCGACGGTCCGCGCACACCCTTGACGACTCGTACGACGTACGTACGCAGCCGGGTGCCATGGGCGTAGTCCTCGCCCGGGACCTGCTCCTGCACCGGCAGGATCGCCTCGAGACGGCCGATGTCCACCAGCACGTTCTTGGGGTCCTTGCCCTGCTGGACGACGCCGGCGACGACGTCCCCCTCCCGCCCCGCGTACTCGCCGAAGGTGATCTCCTCCTCGGCGTCCCGCAGCCGCTGGAGGATGACCTGCTTCGCGGTCATCGCGGCGATCCGGCCGAAGCCGGAGGGGGTGTCGTCGAACTCCTGGGGCTCCTGCCCCTCCTCCAGGTCCTCGGCGTCCTCGCGGGCCCATACGGTCACATGGCCGGTGTCGCGGTTGAGCTCCACGCGGGCCCGGCGGCGGCTTCCCTCGGTGCGGTGGTAGGCGATGAGGAGGGCCGATTCGATCGCCTCGACCAGCAGGTCGAAGGAGATCTCCTTCTCTCGCACCAGACCCCGCAGGGCACTCATGTCGATGTCCACGGCTACGCCTCCTCCTTGCTCTCGTCGTCCTCGCCCGCGGCCTTGTCCGCGGGCTTGCGGTTGAACTCGATCTCCACCCGGGCCTTGGAGATCTCCTCGAAGGCCAGCCGCCTGGCGGTGGGCTTGCGACCCTTCACACCGGGGACCTCCAGATCGAGGCCCTCGTCGTCCACCGAGACGATCCGGGCCACCAGCTCGCCGCCGTCGGCGAGGCGCGCTCTCATGAGGCGGCCGGTGGCGCGGCGGTAGTGGCGCGGCTCGGTCAGGGGGCGCTCGGCGCCGGGAGAGGTGACCTCGAGGACGTACGGGGTCTGGCCCATGGCGTCCGTGTCGTCGAGGGTCTTGGAGATGTCCCGGCTCAGCTCCGCACACGTGTCCAGCTGGACGCCGTCGTCGGAGTCCACGACCACTCTCAGCACGCGCCGCCGCCCGGCCGGTGTCACCTCGACCTCTTCCAGATCCAGCTCTCGCGCGCTGACGAGCGGTTCCAGCAGTCCGCGCAGCCTCTCGCTCTGGGTGGTGCTCATCCGGGTGACTCCTCGGCCGCGTGTGCTGTTGTGGGAAGGTCGCGTGTCAGGTCAAAGCCTATCTGTTCCGGCGGCGGGCTGACGATTCGGTGGCCGCTGCCGGGCAGACGGCCTCGGCGCGGGTACGCTCGCCTGCTGTGATCACTACCGGCGGCCGGGAGCGGCCGCAGCCCGGAAAGAGGAACGTGTCGATCACCACTCCCCCGCCCCGTGCCACATCCGCGCCTGACGCGCCTGACGCGCCGTCCGCTGTCTCCACCGTCTCCACCGCGTCCGCTATCTCCATCGCGTCCACCGCCTCCGCTGTCTCCACCGCGTCCGCTGTGCCTTCAGCGTCCGCCGCCTCTTCGGCTTCGGCCTGGGCCGCGCCGGTGACCCGGCGGCGGAGTCTGCTGCTGGGCGGCGGAGCGCTGGGGGCCGTCGCGCTGCTGAGCGGCTGCTCCGACGGCTCCGAGGCCAAGCGCGAGGCGGACGGCGGGGCGCATGTCGCGCTGCTGCGGGCGCGGGGCGCGCGGGACTCCACCGCGCTCCTCGCACGCTACGACGCGACCGTGGACGCGCACCCCGCCCTTGCGAAACGGCTGGCGCCGCTGCGGGAGGAGACGGCCCGGCATGTCGCGGTCTTCACCGCCGAGGGCCGGTCCCCCTCCCCCTCCGCGACCGTGTCGCGCTCGCCCTCGGCGGGCGGGCGGCGGGTGCCGCAGGTCCCGAAGGACGCGAAGCAGGCCCTGACCGCCCTCGCCCAGGCCGAGCGGCGGACCGCCGACACCCGCACCGCCGCGCTCGCCACCGCGCCGCCCGAACTGGCCCGGCTGCTGGCCTCCGTCGCGGCCTGCGGCGCCGCCCACGTGTATCTCCTCACGCAGCGCGACACCGACTCGTGATCACGCTCGGGACCACCGGGAAGGGGTACTGACATGTCCGCTCGAGCAGACCGTCCGGCCGTCGGCGAACGCGCCGCGGCGCTCAGGGCCGCGCAGGCGGCGCTCGCCGCCGAGCACGCCGCGGTGTACGGCTACGGCGTCGTCGGCGGGCGGATCGGCGACGACCGGCTCGCGGAGGCGCGCGAGGGCTACGCCGCGCACCGCGCGCGCCGGGACGACCTCACCCGCACCGTGCGCGACCTCGGCGGCCGCCCCACGAGCGCGGCGCCCGCCTACGCCCTGCCCTTCGCGGTGCCGGACGCGCCCGCCGCGGTGCGGCTCGCGGCCGAGCTGGAGAACCGGGTCGCCGCCGTCTATGCCGACCTCGTACGGGCCTCGACCGGATCCCTGCGCCGCCAGGCGGCGGGCGCGCTGCGGGAGGCGGCGGTCCGGGCGGTGCGCTGGCGGGGCGGCGGCGTAGCCTTCCCTGGGCTCACCGAACACGCCACACCGGCCACCGCGTCGGCGTCGCCGAGCGGTGGGTCGGACGGGGTGTGACGTCATTGATGGTGGAGGGGACAGCTCAGGAATGGCATCGGCACCACGGCCCGGCGGCCGCGATACGGACCGCGTCCCCGTGCCGAAGCGGCTTCTGGACGCGCTGGGCGACGACCCGTCGAGCGCCGTGCGGGGCTGGCTGGACGCCCTCCCCGAGACGGCCGAGCGGCAGCTGGCGGCCTGGGAGCTGACCCTGGAACGGGTCGCGGCACCCGGGGGGCGTCGCGGGCTCGTCGCGCTCGTACGGCAGGCGGACGGCACCCCGGCGGCGCTGAAGTTCCCGGTCCCCGGCCCGGACGCGGACCGTGAGCGGGCCGCTCTGGCGCACTGGAACGGCTGGGGCGCGGCCCGGCTGCTGCGCGCCGCCCCGGACACCGGTGCGCTGCTGCTCGAGCGGCTGCACGGCGCGGTGTCGCTGCGCTCGCTGCCCGAGCCGAAGGCGCTGCTGGAGGCGGCGGGCACGGTGCGGCGGCTGTGGGTGCCGCCGCCCGAGGGGCATCCGTTCGCGTCGGTCACCGGGCGTACGGAGGAGGAGCGCGAGATCCTGCGGGCGCTCGGTGCCGGGGACTGGGCGGCGGACGCCCGTCCGCTGACCGACGAGGCGCTGGAGCTGCGGGCGGCGCTGCCCGCCGAGCCGCCCGAGGAGGTGCTGCTGCACGGCGGCTTCCGGCAGGGGAAGGTGCTGGCCGGGGAGCGCGCGCCCTGGCTGGCGGTGGGTCCGGCGCCGGTCGTGGGCGAGCGCGCGTACGACCTGGCGCGGCTGGTGCTCGACCGCTGCGAGGACCTGGCCGCCGGACCCGGCCCCGCGGCGGCCGCGCGCCGCCGGGTCGCCAAGCTGGCGGATTCCCTGGACGTCGACCGCGACCGGCTGCGCGGCTGGTCCCTCTACCGCGCCGTCGACATGGGCCTGCGCCACGCCGCCGCGGGCGACCGCCGCCGCGCGGAGCTGCTGCTGGAGTTCGCGGGCTGGCTCTGACGGGGCCACTCGGCGCGGCCGGGCGCGGCCTTCGTCCCGCGCCTTCGGCGCGATCGGGCGGCGGGACAGGAGGCGGGGGGCGGGGGGCGCGCCCCGGCGCGCCCGCGCCCCGCATGCGCCTAAGGCGCGCGACGGAACTCGCGCCCGGCCACTCCCCGCGGGCCCATCAAGCACCGGCGCCCCCGGCTCCCAGAAGCACGGGAGCCGGCGTTCAGGGAGCGGCGGGTGCGGTGACGGCCGTCAGTCGGTGGTGGCGGTGAGGCGGGCGACGGCCTCGTCGACGGGAAGGTCCTCGCGCTCGCCCGTGCGGCGGTCCTTCAGCTCGACGACGCCGTCCTTCGCGCCGCGCCCCACGACCAGGATGGTCGGGACGCCGATCAGCTCGGAGTCGGTGAACTTCACGCCCGGGGAGACGCCGGCACGGTCGTCGACCATCACGCGCAGGCCCGCCGTGCCCAGCTTCTCGGCGAGGTCGAGGGCCATCTCGGTCTGGAGGGCCTTGCCCGCCGCGACGATGTGGACGTCGGCCGGGGCGACCTCGCGGGGCCAGCAGAGGCCGGACTCGTCGTGGGTCTGCTCGGCGAGGGCCGCGACGGCGCGGGAGACGCCGATGCCGTACGAGCCCATCGTGACCCGCGCCGGCTTGCCGTTCTGGCCGAGCACATCGAGCTGGAAGGCGTCGGCGTACTTGCGGCCGAGCTGGAAGATGTGGCCGATCTCGATCGCCCGGTCCAGCTCGATGCCCGCACCGCAGCGGGGGCAGGGGTCGCCCGGCTCGACCACGACGACGTCCAGGTACTCGTCGACCTCGAAGTCACGGCCGCAGACCACGTTGCGCGCGTGGGTGTCGGGCTTGTTGGCGCCGGTCACCCAGGCGGTGCCGGGGGCGACGCGCGGGTCGGCGATGTAGCGGAAGGACTTGCCCGCCAGGCCCTGCGGGCCGACATAGCCGCGCACCAGCTCGGGGCGGCCCTCGAAGTCCTCGGCCGTGACGAGCTCGACGACGGCGGGGGCCAGGTGCTCGCCCAGCTTGCCCAGGTCCACCTCGCGGTCGCCGGGGACGCCCACCGCGGTGATCTCGCCGTCGACCTTGACCAGGAGGTTCTTCAGGGTGGCGGAGGCCGGGACGCCGAGGTATTCGGCAAGGCTTTCGATGGTGGGGGTGTCGGGGGTGTCCAGCTCCTCGAGGGGGCCGTGCCCGGCGCCCTCGACCGGCGGCACGGTCACCGTAACCGCCTCGGTGTTCGCGGCGTAGTCGCAGTTCGGGCAGTCGACGAAGGTGTCCTCGCCGGCCGCCGCCGGGGCCAGGAACTCCTCGGATGCCGAGCCGCCCATCGCGCCGGAGACCGCGGAGACGATGCGGTAGTCCAGGCCGAGGCGCTGGAAGATCCGCTGGTAGGCCTCGCGGTGCAGCCGGTAGGACTCGGCAAGGCCCTCGTCGGTGGTGTCGAAGGAGTACGAGTCCTTCATCAGGAACTCGCGCCCGCGCAGCACACCCGAGCGGGGGCGGGCCTCGTCCCGGTACTTGGTCTGGATCTGGTAGAGCATGACCGGCAGGTCCTTGTAGGACGTGCACTGGTCCTTGACCGTCAGGGTGAAGATCTCCTCGTGGGTCGGGCCCAGGAGGTAGTCGGCGCCCTTACGGTCCTTGATCCGGAAGAGCAGATCGCCGTACTCGTCCCAGCGGCCGCTCGTCTCGTACGGCTCGCGGGGCAGCAGCGCGGGCAGGAGGACCTCCTGGGCGCCGATGGCGTCCATCTCCTCGCGGACGATCCGCGAGACGTTCTCCAGGACCTTCTTGCCGATCGGCAGCCACGTCCAGATGCCCGCGGCGGCGCGGCGGACGTACCCGGCGCGGACGAGCAGCTTGTGGCTGGCGGTCTCGGCGTCCGCCGGGTCTTCGCGCAGCGTCTTCAGCATCATCGTGGACATGCGCTGGACGTTGACGGCGTGGGCCATGGGGTCTCTCCTGCGTGCGATGGGATGTTCAGGAGGTTAGCCGCCCGGGCTGGTTTCCCGGAAATGCGTAAGGCGTCGAGGACGCCCCGTCGAAGCCCCGTCCCCGGTATCTCCTGGCGGATGGGCCCGCGGGTGCGGGCCTGCCCCGCAGCGCGGCGCGGGCCCGTGAAGATCCGATCCGCGAACGCGTCAGCGGCGCAGCGGCAGGGGGGCTCCCATCACGGCGTACGGGCTCGGGGCGCTCGGGAAGAGCACGGGGCGGGCGAGGTCGCGGTAGCCCAGCGAGCGGTAGAGCGCGCGGGCCGGGCTCTCGATGTCGATCGCGGACAGGATCGAGCGCGGCTCGGCGGCGCCGTCCGTGATGGTCGTGATCAGCTGCCGGCCGATGCCGCGGTTCTGGTACTCGGGGTGGACGTGCAGCTCGGTGATGACGAACGAGTCGTCCAGCCAGTCCTCGTGCCCGGCCGCGCGCAGATACGGCTGGACGACCGTGGACCACCAGTGGGTGCGGTTGTTCGGCATGCCGTAGACGAAGCCGACGAGCCGTCCGGAGGGCGTGGTCGCGCCGAGCGCGCGGGCGCCCGGGCTCTTGAGGTGGCGCAGCACGATGTGGCGTCGTACGCCGACCTCCTCGTCCGTCAGCCCGAAGGCGACGGCCTGGACGGCGAGCGCTTCGTCCACGCGTGCGGCGAGGTCGAGCGACCCGACGACGACGTCTTCGGGTTCCGGGGTCCGCCCCCCGGGAAGATGCAGCATGGGCGGCACCCTACTGGCCCGTCGATCAGAACAGCACACTCATGAACGCGCCGACTTCCCGGAAGCCGACCCGGCGGTACGCGGCGCGGGCCGCGGTGTTGTAGTCGTTGACGTACAGGCTCACCACCGGGGCGACCTCGCTCAGCGCATAGCGCAGCACGGCCGCCATTCCGGTCTCGGACAGACCGCGGCCGCGGTACTCGGGGGCCACCCATACGCCCTGGATCTGGCAGGCGTGCGGGGTGGCCGCGCCGATCTCGGCCTTGAACACCACCCGGCCGTTCTCGACCCGGGCGAAGGAGCGCCCGGCGGTGACGAGCTCGGCGACCCGCGCCTGGTAGAGCAGTCCGCCGTCGCCCGCGAGCGGGGAGACCCCGACCTCCTCGGTGAACATCGCCACGCACGCCGGCATGATCACGTCCATCTCGTCCTTGCGGACGCGGCGCACCAGCGGATCGGGCGGGACGTCGGCGGGCATCGAGCTGGTGACCATCAGCGGCTGACGGGCGCGGACCTCGCGGGCCGGGCCCCAGCTGGGCTCCAGCAGGGACCACAGCCCGGCGGTGGTCTCGGCGGGGCCGACGATCGAGGAGCAGCGGCGGCCCGCCCGGCGGGCGCGCTCGGCGAAGCCGCGCACGGCCTCGGGGGTGGCGCAGATGGGCACCAGGTTCGCCCCGGCGTAGCAGAGCGACTCCAGCCGTCCGCCGTAGTACCAGCCCCACATCTCGCCGCCGAGCCGCCACGGGTCCAGGCCGGCGACCTGGACGCGGGCGGCCACGAAGGCGTTCGAGACGGGGTCGCGGTCGAGCACCGCAAGGGCCGCGTCGAGCTCATGGGGCTCGAGGACCCTGGTGGTGGACGTGGTCAGCACGTGTCGGTCTGCCTCACGTGGTGCGGGCCCGCGGGCCGGGGACGTCGATCCTCAGACTCTACCGCGCAGGCCAAGAGGGCCCCTCATCGCCTTTTCCAGGGGCCCTGTGCGCCTCCCGGGGGCGCTTCAGCCGCTGACCGAGACCTGGGGCTCGCCGGAGGCGGTGCCGTCCTTCTCCATCTGCTCGGCGATCTTCATGGCCTCGTCGATCAGGGTCTCCACGATCTTCGACTCCGGCACGGTCTTGATGACCTCGCCCTTGACGAAGATCTGCCCCTTGCCATTGCCGGAGGCGACCCCCAGGTCCGCCTCGCGCGCCTCGCCGGGGCCGTTGACGACACACCCCATGACCGCCACCCGCAGCGGAACCTCCATGCCCTCCAGACCGGCCGTGACCTGGTCCGCGAGCTTGTACACATCCACCTGCGCCCGACCGCACGACGGACACGAGACGATCTCCAGCCGCCGCTGCCGCAGATTCAGCGACTCCAGGATCTGGATCCCGACCTTGACCTCCTCCGCCGGAGGCGCCGACAACGACACCCGGATCGTGTCCCCGATCCCCTCGCTCAGCAGCGCACCGAACGCCACCGCCGACTTGATCGTCCCCTGGAACGCCGGACCCGCCTCCGTCACCCCCAGATGCAGCGGATAGTCACACCGCGCCGCCAGCTGACGATAGGCGTTGACCATCACCACCGGATCGTTGTGCTTCACCGAGATCTTGATGTCCCGGAAACCGTGCTCCTCGAACAGCGAGCACTCCCACAACGCCGACTCCACCAGCGCCTCCGGCGTGGCCTTGCCGTACTTCTCCAGCAACCGCCTGTCCAGCGACCCCGCGTTCACCCCGATACGGATCGGCACACCCGCGTCCGACGCCGCCTTCGCGATCTCCTTGACCTTGTCGTCGAACTGCCGGATGTTCCCCGGATTCACCCGCACCGCCGCACACCCGGCATCGATCGCCGCGAACACGTACTTCGGCTGGAAATGAATGTCCGCGATCACCGGAATCTGCGACTTCTTCGCGATCACCGGCAACGCGTCCGCGTCATCCTGCGACGGACACGCCACCCGCACGATCTGGCACCCCGACGCCGTCAACTCCGCGATCTGCTGCAACGTCGC